>JAYVUJ010000164.1:0-5922 GCA_043788035.1 Ferruginibacter sp.
CCTTTGTTATCCATATTAGACATCGACAGCCTAAAAGAACCTTTATCGTAATTACCCTGTAAGCTTAAATTATTTGTAAGGGTGTTACCCGTTTGCAAATAAGCATTTACCGGATTTTCACCATTTGAAAACATTTTTTTATTATCCCATTTTTGGGTTTGTACGTTCCAGAAATCTGATGTTGTTGTGCCATCCAATTTAGGCCCCCAGCAATCTGTTCCGTCTCCTGCCCAGGCGTCCGCCCTTTCACCCTGGCCATATAACATTTGTTTTTGTAAAATTTGATAAGGCTTGTCAGATACATCTGCAACTGTATAATTAATACCTAATCCTTTTTTGCCTCCCTTACCACTTTTTGTTGTAATCATCACTACTCCGTTGCCACCTTCTGCGCCATACAATGCACCCGCGCTTCCGCCTTTTAAAATAGTAACATTATCAATATCTTCCGGGTTTAGCTGAGATAAAATATTACCAAAATCTACCCCGTCTTTTTGCGTAAATGTTTGAGTGCCTACCGGTATTCCATCTATAACATAAAGTGGCTGCCCTTTTAAAGCAACATTTCTGTCCCCCAATGTAGGCAAGGCTGTAGTACCCCTGATATTTACTAATACCGATGAAGTAGGGTCGCTGCTGAGGTTTGTAAGGTTCACACCGCTTACTTTGCCATCCAATGATTTTAATAAATTGGTATTGCCTGCCCGCACTAAATCTTCAGATTTAACCTCCCCAACAGAATACCCTAATGCCCTTTTATTTCGGGTTATGCCTAAGGCAGTTACAATAACGGTAGAAAGTTCACCCACTTCCGATTCGAGCCATATTGTTACTTCAGAAGACCCATTTAGTTTTACCTCCTTAGTTGTATACCCAACCATAGTTACCAGCAGCGTTGCATTTGTTGATGATACTTTTAGTTTAAATTTTCCACTAGTATTTGTTGTGGTAGCAGTAGTGGTAAATTTTTCAGTTACGGTAACATTAGCTAATGGCCCATTTTTATCTGTAACAGTCCCACTAACTTCAGCAGCAACTATTTTATTATTTTTTGTTGCTATGGAGGCATGCGTTGTTACTTGTTTTATTATATAAACATGACCTACTTGTTCAAACGTCAAACCGGCTGGCGTCAATATTTGTTTTAATAAAATGACGGGGTCTTTTGGCTGAGGCTGATCCTTACCAGTATCAACAACTTTTATTTCTTTTAAGGCGGCAGATTGGTAACTAAAATATACACTGTAATTGTGCTGAAACTTTTGCATAAACATTTCAAGCGAGATAGTATTTCGCCCCGCAACGGAATTGGTTTCCGCCAAATCATTTTTCGGTTCTTTGTAAACAGATGCAGTACCCTGTGCGGTTACCATTTTAGCTGGCATCGTTATAATACATAATGATAGCAGCGGTGGAAACAGTAATTTAATTAAAGTAAACTTCTTTTTCATAACTGGTTTTTTTGGTTTATTTAAATTTGGACATGTAGTTTGTTATTCTTTTCAATTATTTTAATGTCAAGTGTTTTTACTAAAATGTTTATAAGTGAACCTAAATCTGTAATAGGGATAACAGCAGTTACTTTTAAGTGCTTCGCCTTTTCATTGTTGTATACCGTTTCTATTCCGTAATACTCATATATCAGGCTTGTAATGTCAAGCAGCGAAGTAGAAGAAAAGTTCCATTTACCTTCCGTCCACGCAGTATATAAAAGAGTATTCGTGGCTGATTTTATTAATAGTTTTCGGGTAGTATCTACCAGTACTTTTTCACCAGGTTCCATGTAAACAGCTGAAGTGGTTTTATTTGCCAGGCTTACTTTAACACTACCTTTTATAAGTACTATAGCTGTTGTACCGGTGCGTGCGTTAACATTAAATTCCGTTCCCAATACAGTAATATCAAGTGTGTTAGCATGTACTGTAAATATGTTATGCCCAACTTTTTTCTTTACCCTAAAAAAGGCATTGCCCTGCAGTAAAATTTCCCGGTTTTGTGTGTTGTTAATTTCTTCATTGTAGGTTATAGAGGAGTTCGCGTTTAAAATTACAATTGAACTATCAGGTAAAATGAATTCTTTTGTTTGCTTATTGCCTGTACGTTTTACTAGGATAGTACCTGTTGCAGGCTGCTTATTTACCATATACAGCGGCGTTATAAGTACACCCGTTATAATGGCAGCAAATTTTAATAGCTGCCTACTTTTTTGCTGAAATAAAGTTAGTGATTGCAGGGGCTGCTGTATAAGTTTAAAAATTGTTGTTTTTAAAAGTAATTTTTCATGGCGTGATAAAGGCTGCATGTTTTGAAGCGAAAGGTTTTCTGCAACCCTTTTTTTTGCGGCTAGTAAGATTGGCAGCTGCTGTGGAAATAACTGTAAATAGCCGTTCCAGAATTCTTCCTCAACTTCGTCTTCATATTTTACCCAGTGCTGAAAATACTCGTTTTCAACAAATTGGTCTTCTGTATAATTATTAAAATCAGCGTACTTATTTTTCACTCTCATATAGAGAAGATTTTTTGCTGCTAATACTCATTTATTATTTTTTATTTTACAAAAAAATAGAATTATTTCTTTACCGCTAGGTTAGTATATAATAATAGCCTTTAGCACTAGCACCTGCAGGAAAAGATAAAATTTTACCGGGTAAGTATTTAATAAAAACAGCTATACGCTTAGTAGGATTACGCACCATAAAATACCAAACATAAGGTTGCGCAAGCGAAGTATAGACCGAAAAAAAAGATTGTTTACAGACTGATAATTAATATGTAGCTTTTCAGCTATCTGCTCATAACTTAAGCCTTCATCAAAATGTAATTCCAACACTTGTTTTTGGCGTGCACTAAGCTTAGCTATTGCATCAGTAAGCTTAGCACTTTTTTCTACAGCAGTATCACGGCTAATAATAAGGCTTTCAATATCCTGTTCTTGTGAAATAAGCGAAGCTGGTAATTGGTAATTATGCGCAACATTTTCTTTCTTTATTTTTTTTAAAAGTAGGTTCTTTAATACTTTGGTTAAGTAACTTTCAGAATAAAGTATGTCAGAAAGGGTATCCCTGTAATTCCAGATTTCTATAAAAACCTCCTGAACTGCATCCTTGGCTAACTCACGGTTATCGGTTATTCGCAATGCTGTTAAAAATAATTTGTCAATATATTTATCATACAAAATTCCCAATGCAGCAGAATCGCCTTGTTTAAGCCGGTTCCAGTAAATAGAATCTGTGTTTTGTATTGGCATAAACATGATTTGATAAATAAACATAGTCTAACAAAGCAGTGCAATTAAAAAACTTGTATCTCGAAGTGTAAACTCACGGTATTACAGTTAAAATCGAACCTAAATATATTTGTAAAATACCATCTGAACTAATCAACAAGTGTATTTCACCTGGGTTTTATAAAACAATATGCACTGCCGTTAGGTTAAGGTCTTTCCTCTCCTTTGGATTGGGTTAGGGTTAGGTAAAGGCAAATACTTAAATACTTTACTTAACGGCATTGAAATAATAAGATTAAATAGCAATACCAGCTCCAACATAGGGTATCATTTTGGCGGATTTTTAAGTTTATTTTTGAAAATATTTTTTAGTGCAGCCCGATTAGTTATTTCTATATTTGAAAACTTTAGTGAAGTATGGTAAATCAATGCCATTTAGCTGAGCGCTCAACTTTGAATAGGGCTAGGGTGAGAGAAGCATAAAAATCTACATCCTTTACTTAACGGCTGAGGATGGAATTAGTCTATTAAAAATGGGTATTTCAAGTAAGCCTTTTTTAATCTTAATTTAATAACAGAATGCTGGTTAAATTCAATAACTTCATCAGGTAATTTAGTCCTCATCAATAATTTAACCTCCAAATGATCAAAACAAAAAAAATCAGTAATACAGCTCTACTTATTTTAAGTATTTTAATAACTCTGTTTTCCATTCAGCGGGTACATGCACAAAGTAAAGATTCGTTGCTCAGGATTTATAATAACCAAACTATTCAGCCATCCGGAAATTTTTTTATTGTAGGCGGAAACCGGCTAAGGCTTGGAGAGCTTAAGCCTATATTTATGTCCAGCATCACAAACGACCTATTTAAAAAAGCCAAGAACCAGCGTACTATTGCAGGCATAACTACTGTGGCAGCTATAGCTTCCCTAATAACCGGTGCCGTATTGAAAAAACAAGATAAGAATGGTGCATGGGCTTTTACTATTGCTGGTATCGGGCTTAATATTTGGAGCTTTCATTTACGGAAAAAATCTACCGAATTATTGGACAGGGCCATTTGGCAACGCAATAAGGAAATACTTTTTGGTACTACTCCATAAGCTTTTATTGATAGGATTCCCGTTAAATTTAGGACGTCTTTTTTGCCTCCGCAAGGCAAATATGGTTGGCAGAAGATGGGCCTTACGCCTACACTTTCCGGCGTTAACTTTTGAGTATAAATAAGGGCTTCAAACTATCTCTCTCTATTTATGATAACCCTTAAATAAATTAAAATGATAAAAAATATCAAATTTATATTAGTTGCACTTGCTGCATTTTTTATTTACCAGCCCACTATTGCCCAATTACAAATTAGCGAGGCAGATTGCTTAGTCAGCACACAATCAGGCAAAGTTAAAGGCAGCGTAATAGATGGTATCGGCGTATTTAAAAGCATCCCTTACGCAGCACCTCCAATAGGACAAAACCGTTTTGCTGCCCCGGTGGCGCACCTTCCCTGGGTTGATATACGGGATGCTACAAAGCAAGGCCCTACAGCTCCTTTTGCAACCATGCCAGAAGGCGATTTTGACAGTGAGCCTACATTGGGCAAGGGATGGCTAAAGGGCGATGATTTTCTGGCAGTCAACATTTGGACGCCTTCAACCGTGCAGCAGCACTTGCCAGTAATGGTTTACATCCATGGAGGTGCATTTGTAATTGGCACCAGTGATGTGCCGCTATTTGACGGGACTAATTTTGCTAAAAAGGGAGTGGTTTTGGTAACCTTAAATTACCGGATGGGCATAGAAGGTTTTTTGCAAATACCTGGCGTGCCCACCAATATTGGCATACGTGACCAGATTGCTGCCCTAAAATGGGTGAAGGAAAATATTGCGGCTTTTGGTGGAGACCCAGCCAACGTTACTTTATTTGGTCAATCCGCTGGTGCTATTAGTGTTGGTGTATTAATAGCAAGCAAGGCCGCAACAGGCTTATTTAAGCGATGCATAATGGAAAGCGGCTCTGGTCAGGCTGCGCTAAGCAAAGAACAGGCAGGTATAATTGCTACACAGTTTGCAAAAACACTAAAGATAAAAAATACAAGAGAAGCATACTTGCGCTTTAGCCCGGAAGAGCTATTGGCTGCACAAGGTAAAGTAACGCCAAAAATGGTAAAGCTTAAAACTCCTTCGGCACCAGACCCTACCGGCGGTGTAGCCTTATTTTTTCCTGTAATTGATGGGGATATCATTACTGAAATGCCCGTGGCTTCCATACGCAAAAATGAGCCCGCCAATATCGATCTGCTTATAGGCTATAATACAGATGAGATGAATTACTTTTTACTACCGACCGGGCTTTTAAAAAAGATAAAATTTAATTTTATCTTAAATAAAGCAGTACTTACAGTAAATCCGGCACCATCCGCACTGATAGGGGTATTTAAAAAAGCCTACCCCAAAAAGAACCTGGGCGAATTATTTTCAGCTATACTTACCTCTTACCAGGCACAAATGCCATCCATAAGGTTTGCAAACGAGTTGGCTAAAACTGGTGCTACTATTTTTATGTATGAATTCGCATGGACTTCTTCTATAAAAGGTGGAATTTATGGTGCATACCATGGTGTTGAAATGCCATTTGTTTTTAACAACCTGCAATCGAAAGGTGATCGTGGCATGCTTGGCCCTGATGGAGGCCCTCAAGC
>JAYVUJ010000165.1:0-6012 GCA_043788035.1 Ferruginibacter sp.
GAAAAAATTATTGCCCCCGGGTTGTGCTGATGCACGTAAGCATAATAAAAAGGCAAATCGTAAATATGCTCTATCACGTTTCTTGAAGCAATGATATCGAATGTAAATTTTTCAGCAGCTGCATAGTTTAAAACGGCGTCAATATCACCGGTAACGTACCTGTCAATATGGATATGGAGCGCTTTACAAATAGATTCAGCAGTGTCCTTCCATTCTGGCATATAATCATTGTATACAACCCGTTTAAAATTCAACATTCCGGCAAGCATATACAATGTGCCCAGGCCTGCACCGTAGTCTACAATATTTATTTCTTCTATTGCCTTGCCCGTTTTTTTTACAGATTGATAAATAATATGGGCACTGTTTTGTATAGAAAAAAATAAGCGTTTGCCTAAATGGTGATTGATAAAATAATCTTTAAGGCCGGCTTCGATGTTTAAAGTACCTGCCTCAAAATTTTGTAACAACAAAAATAAATTATTCGCTTTTTTGTTAATTAAAATAGCCACAGTATCCCCGCTTTTTAAAAAAGTAATTGCCTTCTGCTGTGCTGCCATTATTCTGCTATTTGCTTTTTGTTTTGCTTAAAAAGATACACAGCATACGCAAGTAATATTGCAATCAATAACCAGGTAGATAGAGCTGAAAGTAAAAGGCTAAAGTTAAACACAAATGGTTCAAACTTAAAGTCGATAGTATGTTTGCCTGCTGGCACCTGCAGGGCCCTTAGCACATAATCTGCTTTAGCAATAGGTACTTTTTTGCCATCGATATAGGCGTTCCAGTCTTTATAAAAAATTTCGCTAAACACCGCCACATTTGCTACTGTGCTATTGGTTTGGTAGGTAATAGCCATATTATCAAACGCTGTTTGTTTTATGCTGGCATTACTATCTGCTGGCATAAAACCAGTAATAATGCTTTTATAACTAATGTCTATAACGGCAGTATCTTTCGGGTTAAAGTTATTTAAGGCCTTCATCTCCTCAACAGGGCCATTTACAAATTTTACGCCTTGTACAAACCAGCAGTTTCCTAAGGCACTTGGATTTGGTACTACTATGGGATTACCTTTTTGATCTTGCTGTATAAAATATTTTACATTCAACATGTTTAATACCGAAGGGTTAGGCTGCCCACTCATTTGGTACGTTATAAGGTCATCAAAAATACCAAGCTTGGCAGGGTGGTAGCCACCAATTGATTTATGGTAGTAAGATGTTTTTGCTTCCTGAAAGGGGTCGCCCGTTAAGTTCATCACCCTGTAATTAGGATCTTTATCTTTCAAAATTTCTTTATCAGCTGCTGTTTCCGGAAATTGGTTTGTCGTATATTTCTCCGCATTATCAAAGCTTTTTTCGTTTATATAGTGCATGCCAAAGGGGATAAGGTCCAGCACCGTTAATAGTGTTAAGCCCACCATTACAATAAGCGCAGTAATTTTTTTGTAAACGAACAAGCCAATCAATGCTACTGTTAAAGCTACAAAAAGTAAAGAATGTAAAATATCGCTGCCAAAAAAACCTTGCCTGTCTTTACGCAAAGCTGTAATTAAAGCCCTGGCAATTTTTGTATCACCTTTGCTTTGCTGTAAAAAATTCTCGTACAGCCTGTTGTCTGTTTCGGGTTCAAATTTTTGGTTTATTTCCTGCATTTTAATATTAAGCGAGCTATCAGGCGTTGCAAAAGCTTTGTTTACTGCAGTTGTCCTTTCCTTATTTTCTTTACTATAATCCAGGCTAAAATATAGTAGGCCCGCAATAACAAAAATGGCAGCCATCACAAGTACGCTTAGCCTTAATTTTTTTACCAGTAGCGCATCATTATTTTCTAATATTTTTTGGGTAGCAAGTACTGCCATCACCGGAAATAATATTTGCGGTATCACCAGAGCCATTTCTGGCGTACGGAACTTATTATAGAGCGGCATGTAATCAAAAAGAAAATTATTGATGCTTGGCAAGTTTTTACCCATGGCTAAAATAATCCCGAATATGCTTGCGGTAAGTAGCCACCATTTATGCTTGCCATCCAATACAAACAGCCCCAGTATAAATAGGAAACAGATGGTAGCACCAAAATAATTTGACCCAATGGTAAAAGGCTTATCGCCCCAATAAATGCTGCCAGAAAGATTTGAAGTGATATTGGCTACCTGGTCTTCAGGTACATTTAATGTTTGTTGCAGGTAAGTGCTAACGTTAGAGGTTTCTGATAGCACGGGAAAAATGCTGTTCTCTCCATCCCGTTGGCTATACTGGCTGCCGTAACCGGTAATGCCAGGAAATAGTAAACTTAAAGATTCTAGTTTGCCATAGCTCCATTGAAAAGCATATTCCCTGGAAAGGCCTTTTGTTTTATTCTTATCTACGGCATTAGTCTTGCTAGTTGTTATACTATCCATTACTAATTGCCCACCACGTTTGCTATATTTTGCATAATCTATAACAGGCACTAACAAAATTGCGTTTATCATTAAGCCTATCAAACAGCCTGCAATGGCTATTGGTATTGCTTTTATAAGCTGTTTAGTATCCTTTTCTTTTATCCATCTGGCAGCATAAAAAATGGTCATTATGCCGATGACCATAAACGTGTAATAGTTTATCTGAGGATGGTTTTGCATTAGGTGCATGGTACCGAAAAGGGCGGTAAGCACAAAGCCACTCAGGTATTTTTTTTCATAAATTAAAATGATGCCACCAATTAAAGCGGGCGCGTAAGCTAACGCAAGTAATTTAGTATCGTGCCCTGTGGCGGCTAATATAGGGTTGTAGCTGCTAAACGCAAATGCAATGCTGCCCATAATAGCTATATAAGGCCGTATATGCAGGCAAAGGCATAAAAAATAAAAACAAATACAGCTTAAAAAGAAAAAATTCATAGGCTTCGGTAACCACAACTGAAAGGCTTTGTCAACTATTTGTAAAGGCGAATAGGCACCCTCAAAAATTATGTTGTAAGCTGGCATGCCACCAAACATGCTCACTACCCAAATAGGATAAACGCCATGAGCTTCCCTGTACAACTTAGATTGCTGTATCATGCCATTAGACTGGGTTACATCACTTTGTTGCATAACTACCCCAGGCTCCAGCGCGGGCTTGCAAAAAATAACGGTTATCAATAAAAAAACTGCCAATGCAATTACATGTGGCAAAAGCTTTTTAAAATTTATATTCTTCATGAAGCGGTTTGATTATGAGCCAGCAAATTAACTTAAATATTGTAAGCAAAAAAGCAGCACTTGTAGATGCTGCTTTTTTTAGGTGTTTTAATACCATTATTTTAAAAATCCTACTTGACCATGTATAGGCTACAAAACATTTTTACTGGGGCGTTGCGCCCTGCGTAGCATTCTGTATATTTTCCATATCGCCCTTTACATTTTTACGTTTAAACAGATTAGCATCAATTTTACCAAAGCGCCAGTTAAAATTTAAACGCAAAACCTGTGGGTCTCTGCGGCGTTCGTAATCCTGCACAAAGTATTGAGATTGAGCATGTGTGCTGTTAAGCCTTGTCCTGAAAATATCGCTAAACTGTAGCGTTAATGAAGCTGCGTTGTTCTTTAAAAAATCTTTTCTCAGTGCAATATCAGCACCGTATAATGGTTTTATATACCCTTGTGCACTTGGCGTATTGCCACCACCGAACATGCCGCCACCGCCTCCGCCCCCTCTGCCAGTAGCTATTAATGCTTTTGCCTGGTAATCTCCACTCAATTGTATGGAATAATTTTGAGGTAATTTAAAAGCATTATTTAATTTGGCGAACCAGCTAAACTGATTACTGTTAACGCCGCCAACTAAGTTGCCTGCATTGATTGTTGTGTGGAACAAATTGATGTTGCTTGTTAAGTCCCACCACTTGGCAATTTTATCCCTGCTTGTCAATTCAAAGCCATAAGTATAAGTGGTAGAAGCATTGGCATACGAGCGGATAATTACGCTATCAGCTTTTGCCGGGTTAGGGTTTGCAATCTGGGTTTGATAACTGGCAATAAGGTCATTAGTATTTTTATAATAAATGGTGCCTAATAAATTATGCCCATTGCTAATTTGGTTTTGATAACTCATTTCCAAAAGGTTGGTAAATTCAGGCACCAGGCTTGGGTTTCCCCTGCTAAGGTTAAGCGAATCGGTATAATCAATAAAAGGTATCAATTGAAAGAAATTGGGCCGGTTTATTTTTCTTGAATAGTTCAATTGAACATCCTGGTTATCAGTTAACTTATAAGTAGCAAAAGCACTGGGGAATAAACTAAAAGGATAGCTATTATGAAACGTTGCTCCAGTAGTTAGCAGCGTACCATTGTATGTAGAACTCTCCAACCTTAACCCTAAATTGTAGCTAAACTTTTTTATTTGCTGAGAAAAAGTAGCGTAAGCCGCCAATACACGGTCGTTAAATTTATACTCATTATTTAACGCAGGCTGCGAAATATAATCGCCGCTTGATGGGTCTTTAAAAAAGTTGTCGTTAAAACTATAAAAGTTACGTAACGCTACCCTGGCTCCGGCTTCCAGCTTTATGGTGCTTGATATAGGGTCGCTAAAATCTGTTTGTATCGTTAAAAACTTATTGTTGCCGCCACCTTGTGAGCGTTGGTAAAGTAAAGGTGTTTTTGCAGATGCATCTGTATTAAAATATTGTGTGGAAAGATCGTTTTGGTTTGTGTTTTTGCTGTAGTTATAATTCACATCAGCGGTCAGGTCTTTGTTGGCTTTGGCAAAATTGTGCTTAAAACTAAGCTGCGATCCGTAGTTGGTAAAATGAAAGCTACCATCGGTGGTACGGTTGCCATAATCAGCGGTAGAGTAACCGTTATAAGCAGTATCACGGTTAATATGAAATAGGTCTTTATTATTAAAATGCCCCTGGCTAAAGTTGCCGGCTATAGAAATTGTGTTCCTGTTATCTACCAAATAATCCATGCCTAGCCTTCCAAAGCCAAATACACCCTTGCCTATTGGGGCATTATTTTGAAAAAAGTGAGCCTGAGCTCCTTTTAAATAATCGGTACGTTCGGTTGTTACAGTACTGATAGTTTTACGGAAACCTAATTGACCGGCAGCGAACACATTAATTTTTCCTGATTTTAAGTTGATATCGCCACCAACGCTAGGCTTTCCCCTGCTGTCGATACCTGCACGCAAATTACCGTTATAACCAGCCTTCCGGTTTTTCTTTAAAACAATATTCAAAATGCCGGCACCTCCTCCAGATGCATCGAATTTTGCGGAAGGGTTGGTAATTATCTCCACAGTCGCAATAGCATCTGCGGGTATTTGTTCCAGCGTCATAGTTGTCGGCCGGCCATCTACAAAAATTTGTGGTGCTGCATTACGTAAGGTAACATTGCCATCAATATCTACATTTACACTGGGTATATTTTTCATTACATCTACTGCGGTACCGCCTACACTATTTAGGTTTTTTTCTACATTAAAGATTTTTCTGTCAATACTCATCGTTAGTAATGGTTTGCTCGATGTTACCGTTACGTCGTCCAGCTGCCGAGCATCAGTCTCCATTTTAATATTGCCCAAATCCTTGTCAATGCCGCTAATCAGGCTGCTGTAATCGCCATTTTTTACGCCTTGCATATTTATTTCAAAAGTAACTTTTTGTTCTATAGGCTTGTAGCCAATAGCAGATATCTTTAATTTATAAGCTGCCATTACAGGCAAGCTTTCCAGGCTAAATTCGCCTTTTTTAGTAGTAAGCATACCGGCTACAATAACATCTTTCCTTGTTTTAGCTACCGTATCAAACTTGTTTTGAATTAATTGAATAGAAGCTGCGTCAATAGGCTTAGTGGATGTTGCATCCAATATCTTTCCATAAAAATGACCTGCGTTCATATTTTGTCCGCCACCACGAACACCGCCGCCGCCACCGCCGGGAAATTGGGCTTTTAGGTTTATAGTGCTAATAAATAAAAATATAATGAAAATGGAAAAAGCTTTTTTATGCATTTTAAAGTTTATTAATTTATAAATGCCA
>JAYVUJ010000166.1:0-3420 GCA_043788035.1 Ferruginibacter sp.
AAAAACCCCGGCACCGGTCTGGTGGAAATCATCGAATTGCAGGACCATCCTTTTTTTATAGGCGTACAATACCACCCCGAATTAAAAAGCACGGTAGAAAACCCCCAGCCGATATTTGTAAGTTTTATTAAGGCAGCCAAAGAATTTGCCGATAGAAAATTAGCAGAGAAAAACCCATTGTTGCAAAGCGAAATGATATAATACTTTTATGTTTGATATAACATTTAAGATGCCTGGTTTCTTTCAATTTATAAAGTTTCCAGGCATCTTAAATATCAGGCGTTTAAAATTAAATATCATACCTCAGACATTCCTTTAGAGTTCTTCTTCCGTAAATGTTTCCTGCTTCATACTTTTTATGCGGCTGGCGATAAATTTATCTTTGTCACCATTTTCTTTCCATTTTTTGAGCAAGGTTTTTATCTTTTCGTTCCGTGCTTCTTTGGTGATAGCAAATAAAGCAGTGATAGGCTCTGTATCCATTTGCTGCGATAATATATTTCAATGCCGTTGAGTTAAGGCCTTCCCTCTCCTTTGTAGAGGCTCAGGGTAAGGTAAAGCCAAACATTTGAATCCTTAACTTAACGGCCGTAATACAATTTTTGTAATTTTTGCTCTTTCCTGATGTTGGAACGGTCAATTTTTTTTTTCACGGCTTCCCGCAACATTGCCTTTGCATCGTATGTGCCAGAGGGTAAAACAGCCTTGGCAATTACCGGCTTCAGTGCAAGCAACAATAAAATAAGTACCAGATAATAATACCTGAACTGAAATGAAGGAATAGTTTTTATTAAATTATTAAGCGCTTCTAGCTGGGTTAGAAAACTATCATTAAAATAAGTCGCAAATGCGGCTTCATCTTTTTAATCGTATTGTTAACAGTTTTTAATTCAGCATCTACCGTAGTTATTTTTTATTGATACTGTTTGCCACTTGTTTGAACGCTTAATCTAATTTTTGGTATTTGTTTCTCTTAACCATTGCAACAGCTGCCACACTTGCTTTACCATTTCCGCCAGTGCCATCAGTTTCGGCTAAAAAACCTGCTCTAGCTTTTGATAGCGGCGTTATAATGATATTTATTGAAGCTATAAAAAATATACCTAAAGTTGTAATAACGATTCCCTAAAAAAAATTAGTATGCTTTACAAGCAGATTAACACTTTGATAAGGAACAACTTTAAACCTGAAACCTATAACAGGGTCTATTGGCATATCTTTAGTCTCTTTTTTAAAAAGTTATTACATAAAACAACTATAAATGATAAAAATAATTACAATTGCATTTTTATTTGCCGCCAGCATCAATAATGTATTTGCTCAGCCAAAAGGCATGGGTAATAATGATCCCGACGCCAAGAAAATTTTAGATGCCGTAAGTGCTAAGTTTAAAACTTTCAAAGGCGTTGAAGCAAAATTTTCTTTAAAAATTGAAAATAGTGCAGGCAAAAACCTGGGTACTAAAACCGGCACTGTTTATATGAAGGGAACTAAATACCGTGTAAGCCTAACTGGACAAGAAATTTTTTGTGACGGTACCAATATTTCAACTTACGATATAAGCACTAATGAAGTGACCATTACAAAGGTTGATCCTACAGCCAATACCCTTACACCGCAAAAAATATTTACCAACTTTTACGATAAAGACTTTTTATATAAACTGAATGGTGAAAATACCGTAGGAGGGAAAAAAATACAGGAATTAGAATTAACACCAATTGATAAGAGCAAGCCATTCTTTAAAGTTTTGGTATATGTAAATAAAGCAACCCAAACCATTAGCAGCACCAAAGTATTTGAAAAAGCGGGTAATAAATATACCTATTCAGTGGCCAGCATGAACACCGCTGCACCAGTAAGCGATATACAATTTGTATTCGATGCAAAAAAATATCCTGGAGTGGAAGTGGTAGATTTAAGATAATAACATATTCATAAAATTATGCAAAGACCTTACTTTACAAAATAAAGTAAGGTCTTTTTCTTTTTATAATTTTGTATAAAGCAACCTGTTAGGTCGCAACATTAATGCATTGGGCAAAGCCCTGTAAATTTGAAGGATAAAGATTTTGTAATACAAAAAAACATCAAAATAGGCGCACAGTATTCATATTGAAAAAACCCAAAATAATAAACCCAAAACAAAAAATAGCTGTTATTCCCCCCATCTAAAACTACTAATCTGCAAACCTGCTAAATCCAAAACCCTATCAACTACTGTAGCGGCAACATCTTCCAATGTTTTTGGCTTGCTGTAAAATGATGGCGTAGCAGGGCAAATAATACCACCGGCTAAAGTGATAGTCTCCATGTTACGGATGTGTATCAAGTTATAAGGCGTATCTCTTGCTACACAAATTAATTTTCTTCTCTCCTTTAAAATTACATCTGCAGACCGGGAGATAAGGTCGTTACTAATCCCGCCAGCTATCCTGCCCAAAGTACCCATGCTGCAGGGGATGATGATCATGCAATTATACTGCCCTGAGCCAGAAGCGAAAGGTGCCATAAAATCTTGCTGGGTATAAAATTTTACAGGATAATGTTTATAATCCTCATTGCCCAACTCGGTTTTCCAGATTTCTTTAGCGTTTTCTGTTAAGATTACACTCAGTTCGCTCCATTGTTCTTTTATAGCCATTAATTTCTCTAAAAGAACTTTAGGATAAATAGACCCACTGGCACCCGTAATGGCTACAACAATTTTATACATTGATTTGTCGTTAAATGATAGACTAAGCTACTAAACAATTATGTTATGCAAAAAGTTACCCGTTATTTTATTATTGCTATTTTATTTTTAGTAGTTGTTTCTTTTATGCCCGCCAATGAAAAAGTACAGTGGCTAACCGTAGCAGAATTACAGGCTGCGTACGCAAGAGAACCCAGGCCAATACTGGTAGACGTATATACCGGCTGGTGTGGCTGGTGCAAGGTGATGGATAAAGAAACGTACAGTAACGAAAAAGTAGCGGCATATATTAACAAGCATTATTACGCCCTTAAGTTAGATGCAGAAAGAAAAGATTCGATAGAATGGAATAATAAAAAATACGGTTACAGCAAGCTCAACAAAGTAAATGAGTTAGCGGTATTTTTTTTGTACGGGCAAATGAGTTTTCCTACCACCGTATTTTTAACTACTGCAACGGCACAGCCGGCGCCACTTGCAGGCTATATGAAAACTAAAGAAATTGAAGCGCCTTTAAAGTTTTTTGGTGAAGGTGCTTATAAAACACAAACCTTTCCCGAATTTAATAAAGCTTTTAGTGCCAGTTGGTAAAATATTTTATAACCTCTAGCGTTATATGTCTATCCATTCAATAAATACAATAAATAAATTGCCCTAATAGAGTTAGAGATTTTTTTTTGGTTAAAAATGGTTTCGTAATAAGTAGGCTTCCCAAAAGGAGGCCT
>JAYVUJ010000167.1:0-4296 GCA_043788035.1 Ferruginibacter sp.
TTTTCCATCAAATAGCTGTAACAGCTGTCAGTATCATTAAAGCGCCTGATAAAGCCTATTATATGTATACCTTCAAGCATAGCTAAATTATTTAGCTTAAAATTACTAACTTATTTAGATGTAAACATGCACTATATTTACTATGCGAAATAAATACCTAATTCTATTAATAAAATATTTTTTTTTAAAAGAGCCAAGCTTTACTACTTATTGCATTTATCAAATTATCTTTTCGCTATACTTTGATAGCTAAATAATACCACTTCGTCGCAACATTTGCTGAAACATCTATTTATACAGATTCTATAGTTAATTTGCCGGTATGAAAAAGGCTTGGTACGCAAAAAAATGGATGGCTGTATTGCTGCATTTAACGGCGTGGGTACTATTATTTTCTTTGCCCTATTTATTAAAGCCACCTCCTAATACAAATGAGCAGCAGCAACTTGAGCCCGGCAACCCAACCGTCACTTTTATTGTTTCGCGCATTAATGATTTAATGCTCATTGGCTTTTTTTACCTGAATTCTTTATTGCTGGTACCTCGTTTTTTGTATAAGAAAAAATATTTTTTTTATACGTTGTCCATCCTAATTTCTTTTACTTTTTTTGTTGTTGCCAGTTGGTTGTTAGCGATAAACTTAAAAACTATTAATTACGGTTTTTCTTTCAGGAGGCACGTATTTTTCTGCTTTTTTATATTTGTTTTTATACTAGCCTGCAGTATTGCTTATAAAACAATAAGGGATAAAATAATTGCGGACAATCTTGCGAAAGAAAGAGAAAATGAAAATTTAAAAACAGAATTATCATTGCTGCGCAGCCAGGTTAGCCCGCACTTTATGTTTAACGTGCTTAACAACATGGTGGCACTTGCACGCAAGCAGTCAGACTTGCTGGAACCTTCGCTGATAAAGCTTTCTTCGTTAATGCGCTACATGTTGTATGAAACTGATGAAGAGAAAGTTTCCCTTGAAAAAGAGACGGAATACCTGCAGAGTTATATTGACCTGCAAAGACAGCGCTTTAGTAAAAAAGTTGTTATCAATGTAACTATGCACCCGGCAGATAAACTATACGACATTGAGCCAATGCTGCTGATACCGTTTGTGGAAAACGCCTTTAAGCACGGTACCGGCATGATAGATTGTGCACAAATAGATATTGATTTAAAAGTTGCTAATGATATGATGTATTTTACGGTAAGCAACAAATACAATCCGGATTCGCGTGAGATAAAAGATAAGGCAAATGGTATTGGGCTTGTAAATGTGCAAAGAAGATTGAATTTATTATACCCCCGCCACTACGAGCTAGCTATCACTAAAAACGATGGGCAATTTGTGGTATCGCTAAAAATAAACATTGCTGTATGATACGTTGCATAGCCGTAGACGATGAACCTTTAGCGTTGGAATTACTGGTAGATAATATTAGCAAAGTACCTTACCTGCAGCTAGTTGCAGCCTGCGAAAATGCCATGGAAGCGATGATGGCAATGCAGCAGGAACCTATAGGGCTTATTTTTTTGGATATCCAGATGCCGGGGCTTACCGGGCTGCAATTTATCCAAAGCATGACGGTTAAGCCAATAATCATCTTAATAACTGCATATGAAAAATATGCTTTGCAGGGGTTCGATTTAGATGTTACCGATTACCTGGTAAAACCTGTATCGCTCAACCGTTTTGTAAAAGCCTGCAACAAGGCAAAAGAATTATTTGATTTAAGGCTACTGCCCAAAGCTACCGCCAACGGTGCCGGCTATTTTTTTGTTTATGTAGATTATAGCCTTCTAAAAGTAATTACCGCAGATATCATTTACATAGAGGGGTTGAAAGACTATATCAAGATACATTTAAAAAGCGCACAAAAGCCTATCATTACCCGCATGCCGATGAAAACCATTGAAGAGCAGTTGCCTGCCAATGCCTTCATCCGCATACATAAATCTTACATTGTTTCAATAGCGTTTATAACGGTCACCCGTAAATCCTGCGTGTTCATCAATACGCTGGAACTGCCAGTGAGCGATAATTACAAGGATAATATTGCTGCGCTGACGGGAAAGCTGTAATTAACGTTTGCCGGTTAAGGGGCAAGACGTTTAAAAAATCTACAACTTCAACCTCCTAATAATTTTCCCAACAATAAAAGCAAAAAACCTCTTACCCATTTCCTGCAAAAACCCTTCTCCCGTTTCGTCGCAACATTTTCCTTTCTTATCTCATTTCTATCAGCCAGCAAATACCGCAGGGTTATTTTTGCACCACAAACAACAACAAATGAAAAAATTTATTTTACTACTTGCTGTAATTATTGCCACAGCTAATTTATATGCACAAATGCCCGGCGGAAGACCAGGTGGTGGCATGGCACAATCTAATATGGGTCATATTTATGGAAAGCTTTTGGATGCTGAGGGCAAGCCTGTAAGCGATGCTTCTGTAATGCTGATGCAGAAAAAAATAGATACTGCCACTAAAAAAGTAAAAGAAGTATTGGTAAAAGGAATGATTACAAAAGGCAATGGCGATTTTAGTTTTGAAGAACTACCGATAAGGGCTAACCTAATACTAAAAATAAGCAGCAGTGGCTTTAAAGCCTTTGAACAACCAGTATCCTTTATGCCTAAAATTACGCCAGGGGCACCAGCACCTACACCCGGCACAATGCCTTCTTTTGATAAAGACTTAGGCAACATAAAATTAGTAACCGATGCAAAACAATTACAGGGTATAGTAGTGAGCGCCCCTACGCCAAGCATACGGCTTAATGCAGATAAAAAAATATTTAATGTAGAAAAGAACATTATGAGTGCCGGTGGTACCGGGCTGGATGTGATGCGCAACGTACCTTCTGTTAATGTGGATATTGATGGCAATGTTACCTTGCGAAACAGCGCGCCGCAACTATTGGTAGATGGCCGCCCTACAACACTTACGCTAGACCAGATACCCGCCGACGCAATTGAAAGCGTGGAAGTAATTACCAACCCATCTGCCAAATACGATGCATCTGGCGGTGGCGCTGGCATACTTAACATTGTACTTAAGAAAAATAAAAAGAGCGGTTATAATGGCAACGTAAGGGCCGGTGTTGATAAACGTGGTGCGCTAAATGGCGGTGCCGATTTTAGCTTTCGTCAAAATAAATTAAACTTTAGCGCAGCCGTAATGGGCAACCAAAATAAAAGCCGTACAACGGGTACTACAGACCGGTTAAATTTATTGGATGTACCGCAAACCTCTATTTTACAAAGCAACCAAAACCGAACAACCGGTGGCTTTTTGTTTGCAAAGCTTGGGGTAGATTATTTTGTTACCAACCGTACTACCCTATCGCTTACCGGCATAAAAGTACATGGCCAGTTTGACCCTCGCGAAAGTATTGGCATTACAACCGACAGCCTATTCAATAGTGGAAAAAGCAGCAACTTTAGCACCAGGAACACAACAGGGCACCGCGTATTTAACGGGCAAGGGCTCGTTTTTGGCTTTAAGCATTTGTTCGCTAAAGAAGGCGAAGAACTCACCTTTGATGCAAATTATTTTGGTGGTAAAAACAATAATAATTCTGTGTATACAACCAATTATTTTGGCTTAGATAATACAACGATAAGCAGTACCGGACTGCAAAAAGTAATTGGTAGCGGCTCAGATAAAAACTATACTCTTCAATCGGATTATGTAAAGCCATTAAGCAAGCTTACCAAGCTGGAAACAGGTGTACGTGCGGCTATCCGTAAAAGAGTAAATGCAAGCGATAACTACTTTTTCAGCAATGGCGATTACCAAATAATACCATCTGCTACCAGCAATTATAAAAATACGGATAACGTATTTGCAGCCTATACAACTTTAAGCAGCAGCATAAAAGATTTTAGTTATAAAGTAGGCGTACGTGCAGAACGTAGCAACTACACAGGCACATTGGCCAACACCAGAGAAAAGTTTAAAAACAGTTATCCAATAAGCTTGTTCCCTTCAATTTTTGTTAGCCAAAAATTAGGCAATAAGCAAGAAGTGCAGTTGAGTTATAGCCGCCGTATCAACAGGCCTAACTTTTTTCAACTAATACCTTTTACCGATTATACCGATAAGCTAAACATCACTAAGGGCAACCCTAACCTGGTACCGGAGTTTACACAGTCGCTGGAGTTATCGTACTTAAAAACATATGCCGGCAACAACACTATCCTGGGCTCGGTTTACTACAAGCACACTACCAATTTAATAACCCGTTACCTTACAAAAGAGGCTGACCCTATATCTGGCCAGGATGAACTGATCAACAC
>JAYVUJ010000168.1:0-3141 GCA_043788035.1 Ferruginibacter sp.
TCTTTAAAAGATAACCTAAGGATAAAGGCGCTTCTTTTTAATTTAGAAAATGAGTTAGTAAACACAGATGCACAATTGCTAGCTACCGAAAGTGAAATAAAATTATTGCTTAACAACAACTAAACTAGATTTATAGAGCCAAAAGTTGATTATAAATTTGCCGGGCTAACCACGGTTACACTTACTAATGTTGATACTTTATTGGCGCAAGCGCTTATTAATAGGCCAGATGCAAAGATTGCACAAACCACCCTTGCTTTGCAAAACCACAACCTTACTTATCAAAAAGCGTTAGGCAAATCCGACGTAAGCATAGGTACCGAATACGGCCAGCGCAGTAGTTATGCTAATAATTACGTAGGGCTTGCAATTTCGCTGCCCCTGAATATTTTTAATCGCAACCAGGGCAATGTTGCCGCTGCTAAATTTTCTATCCTACAACAACAGGCAGTGGTAGGGCTTACAAATGCCGGTATTAAAAATGATATTACCACCGCAGCAGCCAAGTTTACTTTTTTTCAAAAAATCAATAACAGCCAGCAGTTAGATTTTTCTCAACAATACGATAAACTGTTTAACAATATGCTTAACAGTTATCAGCAACGCCAAATGAGTTTGTTGGAATTTATAGATTTTATGGATCCTTATAAGGACACCAAATTAAAATTATTAGAACAACATAACCAATTGATACACGCAGCGCAAGACCTAAACTTTGCCGTTGGCAATGATGTGATACAGCTTAACTAACCACACTAAATAATTCAACAACTCATCTTATAAAAAATGAAAATTACCCCGGCAATTATTACAACTATTTTTTTGCAACTATTTTATTTTCATGTAAAGATAAAATAGTAGCAGCGCCAGATGCACCACAGAAAGTATGCATCACAGATTCAATGGCAAAAATCATTAACATAGATTCTGCCACTGCAACTACCATTGATGATGAATTAAAATTATCAGGCGAAATAAGCTTTAGCGATAACAGGGTAGTAAAAGTATATCCTTTTAGCAGCGGAAAAGTAATGCAGGTAAAGGTTTCCATTGGCGATAGGGTTACGCAGGGGCAAACGTTAGCCATTAAAAGTGCAGATGTGTTTGGTAACTACAGCGATATATCTTCTTCAGGCAACGATGTAGCTATCGCCAAAACACAAATGGATAATGCCGAATCATTGTTTAAAAACGGCATTGCAACAGAACGTGAATATTTAGAAGCTAAACAAAATTATCAGAAAGCTGCAAACAGCCAGGCAAAGTTAAAAGCACAGATAACTATTAATGGTGGCGGTAAAAATTCCTCAACCAGCGAATATATTGTTACCGGGCCAAAAAGCGGTTATGTGCTGGAAAAAAAAGTGAATGAAGGGGCTTTTATACGCAACGATAATACAGATAATATGTTTTCAATAGGCGATATTGGCGAAGTGTGGGTAATGGCAAATGTATATGAAAGCGATATTGCTAAAGTAAAAGAAGGGCAAAAAGTAAATGTTACTACACTGGCTTACCCGGGCCGAATATTTACCGGTATTATTGATAAAGTAAACCAAATTTTAGAACCAGATAGCAAGGTGATGAAAATTCGTGTAAGCCTGCAAAACGCAGACCAGGCACTAAAACCGCAAATGTTTGCCAACGTTGTTGTACAAAACAAAGGGGGCCAAAAAGGTGTAGCAATACCCAACACCGCATTTATAAGCGATTACGGAAAAGATTATGTAGTAGTTTATCATGATAAGTGTAAACTAGAGCTTAGGGCAATAACAATTATTAAAACAATTGGCGACAAAACTTATATTAGTTCAGGCAAAAAGGTAGGCGAAAAAGTAATCTCAAAAAATGAGTTGCTCCTTTTTAAGGCGTTGACAGATAATTAACATTACACAGCACCAATTAATCAACTATTCTGATGAACAAGTTTATCAAAGGCATCATACATTTTTCTTTAAGGCACCGCTATTTCGTTTTCTTTCTCACGGCGGCTATTTCTGTAATTGGTATTTACGCTTATAAGGCAACGCCAATAGAAACCTTTCCTGATGTAACCAATACGCAGATCATCATCATTACGCAATGGCCAGGCAGAAGCGCAGAAGAGGTGGAAAATTCATTACCATCCCATTAGAAGTAGAACTTAATTCGGTACAAAAAAAATAAACCTGCGCACTAATTCATCGTTCGGGCTAAGTTATATCACCATGATTTTTGATGATGATGTAGACGATACTTTTGCACGCCAACAGGTAATGAGCCGCATTATCAATGCAGATTTGCCAGATGCTGTACGACCGGAAGTACAGCCGCCTTACGGGCCTACAGGCGAAATTTACAAGTACATCTTACAAAGTAAAACAGCCTCTGTAAGAGACCTTACTGCTTTGCAGGATTGGGTGCTTGACAGGCAATTTAAAAGTTTATCTGGCGTAGCCGATGTAAATAGTTTCGGTGGTGAAGAAAAGATATTTGAAGTAAGCGTTAACCCGGAACTGCTGATTAAATATAACCTTACAGCACTGGATGTTTTTACCGCTATAAACAAAAGCAATATAAATGTTGGTGGCGATGTTATTGAGCGTAACGACCAGGCATATATTGTACGAGGCATTGGCGTATTAAATGATGTAGGCGAAATCAATAATATTATTATTACAAAAATAAATGGTGTTCCGTTATTGGTAAGAAATGTTGCTAACGTTATTGAAGCCGGCAAACCAAGGCTAGGCACAGTTGCGCTGGATGATAAGACTAACCAGATTGAAGGCATCATCGTTATGCGCAAGGGCGAAAACCCGAGCGAGGTACTGGACAGGGTACATGCAAAAGTGGATGAGCTTAACAAGTCCACTTTGCCAAAAAATGTAAAGCTGGTAACTTTTTACGACCGTACCACGCTAATGGAATTTGCACAGGAAACCGTTATACATAATTTAATAGAAGGCATATTATTGGTTCGGCTGATTGTAATGTTGTTTATGGCCGATTGGCATACAACCGTTATTGTTAGCATCATCATACCGTTATCGTTATTGTTCGCTTTTATTTATATGCGCATAAAAGGGATGACGCTAACTTGCTTTCAATGGGCGCTATAGACTTTGGTATTATCATAGATGGTGCCGTAGTAATGGTAGA
>JAYVUJ010000169.1:0-5808 GCA_043788035.1 Ferruginibacter sp.
TATCTTTTGCAGAAATAAACTGAATGCCCTCTACCCCATTAAACTTTTGAAGTCTTACTTTTTCAGGAATTATTTCCGCCTTGTTGCCAACTAATATCAGCGTATTTTTATTTACTTTTAACTGCGTTGATATTGCTACCAACTCTTCTTTACTAATTTCATTTACATCAAAAATATACAGCACCACATCGGCAGAGCGCATTTTTTCCAGGCTTCTTTCTATACCTACTAATTCAATAGTATCCGTACTATGTTCGCGTATGCCAGCAGTATCTATCAAGCGAAATAAAATACCCTTGATGTTTAGCACTTCTTCAATCGTATCTCTGGTAGTGCCTGCAATTTCACTTACAATAGCACGGTTTTCATTAAGCAAAGTATTTAGTAAGGTAGACTTACCAGCATTAGGCTTGCCAATGATAGCAACGCTTACACCATTTTTTATTACGTTGCCTAATTGAAAAGAGTGCAGCAATTGTGCGGTAGTAATTTGAGCCGATTGTATGATTTGGTAAAACTGTTTACGGTCTGCAAACTCTACATCTTCCTGGCTAAAATCAAGCTCTAGTTCTATTAATGCAGAAAAGCTTATCAGCTGCTCCCGCAATGCTTTGAGTACCTGGCTAAAGCCGCCACGAATATTATAGAGGGCCGTTTTTTGGGCGGCGGCGGTATTGCTCGCAATCAAGTCTGCTACAGCTTCTGCCTGAGCTAAATCCAGCTTGCCATTTAAAAAAGCCCGTTGGGTATATTCGCCTGGCTTGGCAATGCGGGCACCTTTGTGTACGCAGGCCTGGACAACCAGTTGCTGCACATACGGGCTGCCATGGCAACTAATTTCCACAACATCTTCGCCTGTATAACTTTTAGGGCCTTTAAATAAAGACACTACTACTTCATCAATTAAATTTTCATCCTCTTTTATTAATCCAACATGCAAAGTATGGGAAAGCTTGTTAGATAAATCTTTAGAAGAAAACAAGGCATTGATAATTGGGAAAGCATTGCTGCCACTTAGCCTTATAACCCCGATAGCACCTATACCGGGCGGCGTGGCTAAGGCTACAATGGTATCTTCCCAGCCAGATAATTTATTCATCATGCTGCAAAGATAAACCAGTATTAAAGTGTTTTAGTAATGTGCGGCTTTAAATCTTCCTGTACTTTTTTGGCTATTGCCTTATCGGTTTCATCAACTTCAGTTATGTAATAATGCTTTACATTGTTGATAGCCACTTCATCTACAATATCTATAAAGTTTTGAAAGCTGCTTGCATCCGTAGGTTTTATTATCATCACAAAATCATTGGCGGTGCCTCTTGCATTTTGTACCGCTTTTCGTTTATGTAAAATAATTTTCCTTATGCCGTCATTACCGAAAGAAGTTTCCAAAATTTTAGGATTCGCTTTTGGCATGCCTTCATAATATTGTACCACATTATCCTTCGCTAACATAATGGTTAATACACAACTTTCGCAAATAGCGTCACCCGGTGGCACCTTATCAAAAGGCATATTTATGTTCATTACGGAAGGCGTTGCAAGCGTTGTTGTAAATACAAAAAAAGTAATCAATAAAAAGCCCAGGTCCACCATGGGTGTAAGGTCTACCCTGGTGCTATTTTTTTTAAACACTACTTTCTTATTTCTTTTGCCGGAGGTTTTATTTTCAATTTCTGCCATGGTTATTAGTTTTAAGTAAGATGACAGCAGCAACTTTTTCCATAAACAGAAAATCTTCTTTACCCTCCTCAAAGATGGGTTTTATGGGCATTCAAAGTATAATACTTGTATAAATAGCAGAGCCAAGAACCCTCCTGTAGGGAGCAGGAGGGTAAAAAAAAAGCGCCACGAAACCGCAGCGCTTTTGTATAAATATAAATAAAAATTAACCTAAATCGGGTTGCGGCGTATAACGCAAATAAGGCTTAACAATTTTAACGCCTTTCGGAAATTTTATAATAGCATCTTCTGTGCTTACTGCAGGCACTACAATAACATCTTCGCCGTGTATCCAGTTGGCTGGTGTGGCAACGCTGTATTTAGCGGTTAATTGTAAAGAATCAATTACCCTTAACACTTCTACAAAATTTCTTCCGGTAGATGCAGGGTAGGTAATAATTAATTTTACAGTTTTATCAGGTGCAATTATAACCAGCGAACGTACAGTTGCTGTAGCTGAGGCGTTAGGATGTATAAATTCATATAGTTCAGAAACCTTGCGTCCGTCATCAGCAATAATAGGAAAATCGACTTCTACGTTTTGTGTTTCGTTAATGTCTTTGATCCAGCTTATGTGCTTATCTACAGGGTCAACACTTAAGGCAAGCACTTTTACATTGCGTTTTGCAAACTCATCTTTTAAAGCGGCAGTACGGCCCAGTTCGGTTGTACACACCGGTGTATAATCTGCAGGATGAGAAAATAAAATGCCCCATGAATCACCTAAAAACTCGTAAAAATCAATTTCCCCACTTGACGTATCTGCCTTAAAGTTGGGAGCAATATCTCCTAAACGTAAACTCATAATAAAATAATTTAGAATGCAAATATAACAATAGTCTATCATTAAGGTAGACTTATTTTTTGTTTTTTTTATTTTTTATTATTTTTAGTTAACTTTCTGCTTATGTTATCGAAAAAGACACAATATGCCTTGAAAGCGCTAGGTTATTTAGCCGGTAAATATGGTGAGGGGCCAGTACTGATATCTGACATTTCAATTAAAAAAAAGATACCCATCAAGTTTTTGGAAACCATTTTATTAGAATTAAAACAAGCTGGCATACTGGATAGTAAAAAAGGTAAAGGAGGCGGCTATTATCTTTTACAATCTCCGCACAAAGTTACGCTGGCACAGGCTATTAGGCTTGTTGGCGGGCCTATTGCTTTACTGCCTTGCGTAAGCATCAACTTTTACGAAAAGTGCAAAGATTGCGATGAAGCAACATGCGGTCTAAACAAAACCATGCGTATAACAAGGGATGCCACATTAAAAATTTTAGAAAAGAAAACCCTTGCAGAATTGATTGACAGGCCCGATGCTGGGATTATTAGCCACGTATTATAGTATGCAGTTATTGCTATTTGACCCGTTAAGATGGTACTGGCAAAATTAATAGCCGCAGCATTAACGAGAAGATGCCCGTTTTAACTTTAAATTACCAAAGCGGCTTTTAACACTATCAATGGCTTTATACAGATCATTTTTACGGTCGAGGTTGCTGAACAGGTTGGCTTGTACTGCCTGGTTCGTGAGCTCGCTTAAACGTACGCCCATTAAGCGTATTGGCATGCCTTTGCGGTAAAGTTTTTTAAAAAGGTCTTTTGCTACCGGAATAATTTCATCATCGGCACAAGTAAAAGGCACCGTAGTTTGGCGGGAAGTAGTTTCAAAATCCGGGTACCTTATTTTAATGGCTATGCACCCGGCAACCTTGCCCTCCTGCCGTAATTCATGGGCAATTTTTTCTGTTTGCCTAACTAATTCGCCCATTAAAAATACCTGGTCTGTGCTATTTTCATTAAAAGTATTCTCTGTTGAAATTGATTTGGCTTCGTGGTATTGGGATACCTCACCATCGTGCAGCCCAAAGCTTTTGTTCCATAAATCAATGCCCCATTTGCCCAGCCTTTCTTCCAGTTCATCTTTGGTGCGCAGGCTTACATCTTCAATAGTTACAATACCCATGGCTTTTAATATATCGTAGGTCTGATCGCCCACGCCTGGTATTTTATTGACTGCCATTGGAGCTAAAAATTCTTTTTCTTTACCAAAAGGAATTTGCAGGTAACCATTTGGCTTAGCAGCATTAGTTGCAATTTTGGCAATCATTTTATTGCTGCCTAAACCAAAAGAGATAGGCAGCTTTGTTTCGTCCATAATCTGCTGGCGTAAATCTATAGTCCATTGCAATGGGTTAAAAAATGTATCCATGCCGGTAAGGTCTAAATAAAATTCATCAATAGATGCCTTCTCAAACAAAGGTGCTTTATCGGCTATTATTTGAGTAACCCAACGGCTGTATTTACTGTATTGGCCACGGGTGCTTTTTATTACAATAGCATGCGGGCACAACTGTAAAGCCTTTTTTGATGGCATGCCAGAGTGTACGCCGAACTTACGTGCCTCATAACTACAGGCCGCCACCACGCCCCGTTCACTGCCACCTACAAAGGCAGCCTTGCCTTTTAATGAAGGGTTGAGCAATATCTCCACAGACACAAAAAATGAGTCCAGGTCAAAATGGGCGATGATGCGTTGAGCGGCTTTTTTCAATCTGCAAATTTACAAAATGAGTTGGTAATGCCGTGGGAAAAAGATTAATAAGGAAAAAATTTTACTAAAGTTTATACTTTTAAAAAAGGTGTAAACTTTAGTAAAATATTGATGAAAAACAAATACTGTAGCAAATTGAGGAGGAGTACCAAAAAGGCATGACGCGCAAGGGAGTGACACAACGATGATGACCAAAGCTGCTGTATTTGTTTGGACAATAAGTTAAAAAACGTTACATACCTTACCGGTAAATATCCAGCAACCCATCTGGTAAAGTAACATATACCTTTCTATTTTTTTGGTCAATCTTATCCAGCGATTCCTGGTGAATGGGTATTAGGGCCTCCTTACCATCAATTAAAATGGCACATAAAATTTGGTGTGGCTGTTCTATTACTTCTACTATTTCGCCCAAATCTTCGCCATCATCGTTTATAAGGTTAAAGCCAAGCATGGTAATGGGTGCAGATGTGGCGGCAAATAATTTAAAATCTTCTTCAGCAAGCCAAACTTCTTTAGGGGTAAGCTTACGGGCGATTTCTTTACTGTCGATGCCCTCTAATTTTATGTACACTTCCGCATCGCTTTTTATAGACGTAGAGCTGATAAAATAAGGCATAAAATCATCTTTGCGCTGTTCTATAAAAATGGTTTCCAAGCCGGTTAGTGCCGTTTTTTTACCGAGGCTATGCTGCAGAACTAACTCGCCCTTTAGCCCAAAACTTGCTGCCAGCTTGCCTATCTTAAAATAATGGCTCATACGGTTGAAAATATTAAAAGCAATAAAAAATTACGATGGTTCATAAAAAAAGCAATCTCAAAAGAGATTGCTTAAAAGAAGTAACAAACAACAAAGGTTATTCTGCTGTTTTGGTCTCTTCGGCGTTAGTCGTTTCTACCGGGGTAGCTACTGCTACTGCAACTGGAGCTTCAACTTTTCTTACTACTGGTTGGTTACGGCTATCAGTACGGGCTTTTTTATGGGCTCCCTGACGCTTGGCCACATGAGCTTCGTGCTCAGTGCTCCAGGTAGTAAATTTTTGCATGGCAACAGCTTCATCGAACAAGCCTAAGCTTACACCTCTCAGCAAATGTTTCAAAAACAGTACTCCCTTGAAAGAAAGGATACGGCGTACAGTGTCAGTCGGCTGAGCACCTTTGTGTAACCAGTCTAACGCCTTTTGACGGTCGATCTGCACAGTGGCAGGAACTGTCAATGGATTGTAGGTACCAAGTTTTTGGATAAATTTGCCGTCGCGTGGGCTACGGGCATCTGCAACAACGATAAAGTAGAACGGTCTTTTCTTAGATCCGTGACGTTGTAATCTCATTTTAACAGCCATAAAAAATAGAAATTTTTTCGGGTTGTGAACAAATAGGGTTTCTTTAATCTCCTTAAAAAAGGAATGCAAATTTACAATTCAACATTAAAATATCCAAATTTTTAATGCTGATTACCAAAAATTAACATGTAAAAGTTTTAAACTATTTTATGTAATGTATTTTTATACTTTGCGTAATCTAAAAAT
>JAYVUJ010000170.1:0-11874 GCA_043788035.1 Ferruginibacter sp.
TTTTCCATATACCGCACCAAAGAAGGCTTCCGATCGCCGGGCATTCGCTTCGCTGAAAGTACTGCGGGGCGGTGTATAAGTAACCCCAAGGTGATTGAGCTTATCGCCATAAGCTGCAATGCCCTGCGTCACTTCACGTAAAGAAGTGCAGTTATTCATGATACAATAAAGCATGCAGATAAAATGTTCCCAGGCTCCGCAACGTTTGCAGTAGCGGTCGGCGTCATGCTCCTTTACAAGATGGCTAAATGAAGCTTTATTTATAAGACCTACTACCTGGGAAAACACGGGCTGTCCGGAAAAACTGTTACTTTGTAGCATACTTTGGTTTGTGGTAAAATGAAAGTATGAAATAAGGGGCAACTTTGGTTGCCCCTTTATACTTTTACCGGACAACAATGTTATAAAATAAAATGTTTGGGCCGCTAAATTATGCCTTAACAAACAAAGTGTAAAACGCTGCGTCATCTTTGTAATTTGGAGGGCGGTTTTGATATTAAAAGCCTCAACTTTTACTTACAGGCAGTGTGTTGTAAGTATTTACAGTAAATCATTTTGTACCCGCTTCAAAGATTTTAACATCAACATGTATCATAAAACTTAAAATGTAATTTTTGATTTTTTACAGGAAAGTTTAAGGCGAATTTAAGCTTTCTTACTCAGTAATAACCAATCATATATATAGCGATACCGGTTATACCCCACACAACTGCCCCAGCGCCGCATCAACCGTAGGAAACATAAATGTAAACCCCGCTTGCTTAATCTTTGCATCGCTAACGGTAGTGCTTTTTAATACTTCAATGCTTCTATCGCCCAGCATTATTTTTAATACAAATGCCGGTACATGCAATGGTATAAAAAATTTGCCCCGCATTTTTTTAGCCAGTTCCAGCGTTAATGTTTTATTGGTTACTGGTACCGGTGCTACAGCATTATAAACGCCTGATAAATTGTCATTTTCTATAGCATACATAAATAGGCGGCAAAGGTCGTCCAAATGTATCCAGCTTACTACTTGGCCGCCATCGCCTAAAATGCCCGCTACGCCTAATTTTACGGGTTTTTTAAATTCTGCTAAAGCGCCGCCTTCATTGCTTAGCACAATGCCAATCCTTATCTTTACCAATCTTTTTTGCAGCGCTTCTACAGGTGTTATGCTTTGCTCCCATAACATGCAAGTTTCGCCTAAAAAACCGCTGGTTGGTTTATCAGTTTCTACAAATGGTTTTCCACCGGCAACATCTTCTCCATACCAACCAATAGCACTTGCACTTACTAACGCTTTTATTTTATTGGCATTATTCTGCAATGTGGTAATTAGTAGTTTGCTGCTTTCAGTGCGGCTTTGTTGTATCTCTTTCTTATAATCGGCTGTCCATTTTTTATCTACCACGCCAGCACCCGCCAGGTGAATTATGTAATCTGCTTTTTGCACGGCAGCAATATCAATTGTTTGCTTTTCTGTATCCCACAAAGCAAACTCAATTGCAGGCAGTGTACTTTTTTGTGCTGGTAATTGCCTGGTAAGTACAATCACGTTGTATCCTTTATCAACTAAATGGCTTGTTAAAGCTTTGCCTATCATACCAGTGCCACCTGTTATTAATACTGTCTGCATACCTTATTTTTAAGTACAAGTTAGGCTAATCATTTAGCCTTATGTGTATTGATGAAAACTACCTGTAATCTTTTTAACATAAAAAAAACACTGCTGGTAATTATGTAAAAACAAATGGCCCCTCATCTTGTTTATACATTTATTAAAAGATTATAGCTTAATTTTAAATTTTTAAAAATTATCCGATATGAAAGGATTGATCATTAATTTATACTTCCTCTTACTTTTACCGGCTTTTTCAATCGCACAGCAAATTGTTTATTCAGATGTGTTGAAAGAAAATAGCCGCGATATGGATTTTGAAATCATCGGTAAAGTAAGCGGCAATATTTTAGTTTTTAAAAATCAAACATCAAGGTACGCAGTCTCAGTTTACCAGGGCGAAATGGACCTTAAAGAAAAGGTTGACCTCGACTTTATACCATCCAAAGCTTACAATGTAGATTTTGTTGTATACCAAGATTTCTTCTATCTTATTTATCAATACCAAAAAAAAGGCGTTGTGTATTGCATGGCCGCTAAGCTGGATGGTAGCGTAAAAAAAATGGGAGAGCCAATTATTTTAGATACTACACAGGTTGGTATATTCGGCGATAACAAAATTTATAGCGTTATAAATAGTGAGGATAAGCAAAAAATAATGGTTTTTAAAATCCAGAAAAAAGACGCAAAATTTAATTTTGTTACTTTACTATATGATAAACAATTACAACTGGTGCATAAAACGCGACAATCTATTGATTACGATGACAGGAAGGATGTGTACAGCGATTTTTTTGTGGATAATGAGGGCAACTTCATTTTTGCAAAATCTATCAAATCAAACAGGGATGATATTGGTAAGCTTGGGCTAGTTACAAAAGGGGCGCGGCAAGACACTTTCTCTGTAAAAAACTTTCCGCTAAATAAATTATATGTAGATGAAATAAAGCTGAAGGTAGATAATGTAAACAAGCGCTACATCATCAATTCTTTTTATTATAACGACCGGCGCGGCAACATTACCGGTGTGTACTCCGCCGTGTGGGATGTAAAAGGCGATAGTAATTACATAACTACGTTTACACCGCTGGCTGATGATTTACGTGCAGAGGCCAAAGAAAAAGGCAACGCAAAATACGCCTTCAACGATTTTTTTATCCGTGACATTTTATTAAAAAACGATGGCGGCTACCTAATAGTAGCAGAAGATTATTCTACCCAAACCAGCGGCAACAATGCCTGGAACCGTTGGGATTACCTGTACAATTCACCTTATAGCAACCCTTATTATTACAATTATTATAACCCTTATGGCGGAGGGTATGGCCGTTATGGGTATTACAACAATAATTTTAATAACAATACCCGTTATTATTATTACAATATAATGGTATTAAGCATCAGCAATACGGGGCAAACAGAGTGGAGCAATATCATCCATAAAGAACAATCAAGCGATAATACAGATAACTTTTTATCCTACACAACTTTTAATACTGGTGCAGATATTCATTTTTTATTCAACAACGCAGATAAGCGCAACCAGTTATTAGTTGATAATGTAATTACTCCCGATGGTGCTTTAATACGAAACCCAAGCCTTAAAAGCAACGATAAGGGCTACGAATTTATGATTAGGTTCGCCAAGCAAACCGGTGCCAGGCAAATAATTGTGCCATGTTCATACAGGCAGCAAATATGTTTTGCTAAAATTGAATTTTAAGTTTAATGTGCCGCAGATTCGCAGATTAAAAAAACAACCTGCGAATGTTCGGCAATAAAATCAACCTAACGCCGTAACCGGCTAATCTGCGCCAATAAATACTGTACCCCAATTTTTTAAAGCCACAATAAATACGCACTTTTGCATCATAAAATGTAACATTAATTTTGATAGGCACCTTCAAAGCCAATAACCCTTACAATACTTTTTTGCTATTGGTATATGGGCTGCTGTTAAAGCTGCCTATGTTCTTACACCCCACCATACCAGTGCCGCAACAAACAGATGGTTTTTTATTCAGGGCCTTATTGCAACAGCTGTTAGGTATAGGGTTAAGTTTCCCTTCAGTTTATCCCATCATTGCGTTTTTATTATTGTACACCCAAGCCATTTCTTTTAACAAATTGGCTAACGATGAGCGGCTAATGCAAAAGCCAAATTACCTCACCGGTATGTCGTACCTGCTGCTAACATCTTTATTTAGAGAGTGGAACATCTTATCTGCACCACTAATTGTAAACACTTTGCTTATTTGGGTATGGGCAAATATGAGCGGCTTATACAGCACCAAAAATGCCCGGGCAACATTATTTAATATTGGCGTGGCTATTGGGGTTGCCACTTTTTTTTATTTTCCATCCATCGCATTTTCTATATTAATTATAATGGGCCTAACTGTTACAAGGCCGTTTAAGCTGGCAGAGTGGCTGGTGGCGCTGCTTGGCATTATTACCCCTTACTATTTTTTATTAGCGTATGTTTTTTTAACAGATAAATGGAAAGGGTATAAGCTCCCAGGTTTTTCAGTAGGCCTGCCAAAATTTTACGCATCGCACTGGGCATGGGCAGCCATCATTTTTGTATTGGCAATGACGGTAATAGGCTTATTTTTTATACAGCAAAATTTTCGCCGCCAATTAGTGCAAACCCGTAAAAGTTGGAACCTCGTTTTTCTCTACTGTCTCGTGGCTGTCTTTATACCCTTCATCAACACCACACACACGTTTCAATATTGGATATTATGTGCCGTGCCGCTATCAGCCTTTGTGGGTACAACTTTTTTATACCCTACCAAAAAATGGTTCCCATCGGTATTGCATTGGTTAATGGTGGGTTTTGTAATTGCCTTTAGCTACTTCGTAAAATAATAAAAATGTATTTGTACTTTTGTACTTAAAGAACAAGGGCAATAAATAAATTTATTGCCCCAACTAAGAAGCTTTGTTCATCATTCTTGTGTCACTCACTTGTACAAAAAAAGCTATGAGGGGCTTTTATCAACGTCCCTGGGTAGCGGTAGGTTGGTGGCAGTTTTCGATAATCGAAAAGAATAAGGGCAAAGCAAATTTTACCAAAAATCTCCTGTTAAATTGGGGCAAAAAAAATAATTATGAAATTTGGCGTAGTAATTTTTCCGGGCAGTAATTGCGATAGGGATATGATAGAATCGCTCAGGAACGACCTTGGGCAGGAAGTAATAGAATTGTGGCATAAAGATAAAGACATCAGCATGTTTAATACAGAAGATTGTATTGTGCTGCCGGGCGGCTTTAGTTATGGCGATTACCTGCGTTGCGGTGCCATTGCCAAGTTTAGCCCAATGATGCAAAGCGTAATTGAATTTGCCAATAAAGGCGGCAAAGTGCTGGGTATTTGCAATGGCTTTCAAATTTTATGCGAAAGCGGTTTATTGCCAGGCGTATTGTTACGCAATAGCCACCAGCAATTTGTGTGCAAAAATATTTTTATAAAAGAAGCGGCCGCCGAAAGTTGCGAACCTTTAAAAATTCCGGTGGCGCATGGCGAAGGCAGGTACTTTGCAGATGATGCAACGCTGGAACAATTAGAAATGCACCGCCAAATAATTTATCGCTACTGCGATGACGGATGTGCAGTTACCATCGAAAGCAACCCTAATGGCGCCATCCACAATATAGCAGGCATCTGCAATAAAGAAAGGAATGTTTACGGCATGATGCCCCACCCCGAAAGGGCCTGCAGCGAAGCTTTAGGCAATACCGATGGCAGAAAAATATTCACCCATTTGTTTGGCATCAACTAAATAAAAATGCTGCTCCCAACCTATTAATTATGTTTAACATCTTATAAAAGCAATTGGTAAGTAAATTGCAAAGAATTATAATAAGACAAAATGAAAAAAATATTTATCGCAATAGCAGCTATGGTTTTATTTGTAGCGGCAAACGCACAACAAAAAGTAAGCTGGAGCTTTACTGCTAAAAAATTAGCTACTAATAAATACGAGCTGCACATGGTGGCAACACCACCAACTGGCTGGCATATTTACTCGCAATTAACACCTGATGGTGGCCCAATACCAACAGCGTTTACATTTACCAGCAATGCATTGATAGCCATACCAGCTGCAAAATTGAAAGAAACAGGAAAGCTGGTAAGTTACTTCGACAAAAATTTTAAGGTAGAGGTGAAGTATTTTGAAGGCAAGGTTGACTTTGTAAAGGTTGTTACTGTAAAAGGCAAAATAAATACAAACGTAAGCGGCTCAGTAGAATCAATGATCTGCAACGACCGCACCTGCATGCCGCCAACAAAAGCTACTTTCAATATTGCATTAAACTAGGGAATAACTATTTGAGATGATTAAGCACAAGGTATTATTTATAGTGGGTATGTTTTTATCGCTCACAATGGCTGCACAGGATAACCAACCTGTGCAGTTTAGTTTTAGCAAAGAAGATAAAGGTAATGGCGAATACACACTTAAAATTGTAGCAAAGCCAACAGCAGTAAAGCTTTTTTCTGTCCAGAAAATTTCTGGTGGCTTACCCGTAAATACCAGCATACTTTTCGATGCTACCATAAAAAAATACCTGCAAGATAGTATTGCTGAAACAGGAAGCCTGCAAACGGAAAAAGATGCAGCGCTTAATAATACTACCATAAAATTTTATACCGACTCGGTAGTATGGCTGCAAAAAATTAAATTAAGTGCAGGCGACAGCATCCGCGTAAAAGGCAGCATTACCTACTACTATAAAAAAGGAGAAAGTATTGAATCAGCCGAACAGCCTATCAGCATGCAGTTTCAATACAAAGCAACAGCTGTTGAACCTGCAAAAACGGTAGCTGTAGCAGATACAAGCTTCGCCAATAAATCGTGGGTACTGCTACTGCTGCTAGGCATTGGCGCTGGTTTATTAGGTTTTATAACGCCCTGCGTTTATGCGCTGGTACCCGTTACTGTTAGCTTGTTTTTAAAAAGGAGCAAAACGCCTGCGGAAGGAAGGAAAAATGTATTGGTATATGCATTGTCCATCATACTTATTTATACCGCCATCGGTGCATTAGCGTCTATTGTCCCAAAAACTTTTTGGAATAATTTATCTACCAATTGGATATTTAACCTGTTTTTGTTTTTGATGTTCCTAATATTCGGTATCTCCTTTTTAGGCGCTTTCGATATCAACCTGCCATCTTCCTGGGCAAATAAGCTGGATAGTAAATCCAACTCCAAAAGTTATGTAGGCATTTTTTTTATGGCTTTTACTTTAGTGGTGGTGTCGTTTAGTTGCACTGGCAATTTTGTGGCGTCCATACTAGGTTTAGCGGGCGGAAAGGCGGGTAATTTTGGGCCTATAAGCGGCATGTTTGGCTTTGGCTTTGGGTTGGCATTTCCGTTTATAATTTTTGCCTTTTTTCCTAAAATGCTGACGGTACTTACAAAAAGCGGCGGCTGGCAAAATGCGTTAAAAGTAACCTTAGGTTTTGTAGAATTAGCCTTTGCCCTAAAATTTTTAAGCAATGTAGATGTAGCAAAAAACCTGCGCATATTAGATAGGGAGGTATTTATCGTTTTATGGGTTACTATATTTTCTTTGCTCGGCTTTTATTTATTGGGGAAGCTTAAATTTAAGCACGATAGCGAAATGCCAAAAAATGACTGGGGGTTAGAATACATCCCCATACCAAGGCTAATGCTGGCCATTGCTTCTTTTGCGTTTTCTCTATACTTAATTCCCGGTTTGTGGGGCGCTCCTTTAAATGCGGTATCGGCGTTTGTGCCTGCTGCCGGTACGCAAGATTTTATTTTATATAACCAGCCAGCTACATCATCAGCTGCAACCGGCAATAATAATACAGCTGTAACAGTTCCTGCAGCATTGGCACCAGTAAAATATGTAAAGCGATTAAGTAATTATGAGCCGTTAGCTGCAAAGCAAAATAACCTTGTTATATATTACGATTACAATGAAGCGTTAGCAGCAGCCAAGGTTTTAAAAAAACCGGTGATGATAGATTTTACTGGCATACAATGTGTAAACTGCCGAAAATTTGAGGCTTCTATATGGCCAGACAATGCCGTAATATCTAAAATGAAAAATGATTTTGTAGTAGTTTCTTTGTTCAGCGATTATGATGACGAAGAACTACCAGACAATGAAAAGTTTTTTTCCAAAGCATTAAACGGACAAGTAATAACAATAGGCGATAAAAACGAAGACCTCCAGCAAAAATTGATACAGGCATCTGGTCAGCCAAATTATGTATTTGTAAATACGGAAGGAAAATTATTAGTGCCTGGTGGTTACGGATACGACCCAACTAAAGGGGCGAAGGAGTTTGCTAGATATCTAGAAAATGTATTGGTAATATTCAAAAAAGAAAATCTATAAAATTTTAAAATCAATAATTAAGAATCAATGCCTTTAAGTTAAAGATTTTAATGTATGTCTTTACCTCACCCTAACCCTCTTTAAAGAAGAGGAAAAGTCTTAACTCTACAGCATTGAATTAGTAAGTTAAGAATTTCTTCGTAATGCAGCCTGCAAACCAAATTGGTACTCCAGGCAAAAAAACCAATATAAATGTTGTAAACGAAAAACTGCTACAATATTAAAGTTATGTTGGCGCCTTTACATCGCCCAACAAAAAATAATAAACCATAAACAAAAAACTTCTTTATCTCTTTAAAATAATAAAGCCCTTTACTTAGAAAGGGCTTTATTATTTTTTAAAACGGGGGTTACAAAACTATCTTTTATAAGGCTATTTGTTTTTCAGCCATCATTTTACGCATGTTTATCAAACCATAGCGCATACGGCCTAAAGCTGTGTTGATGCTGCATTTGGTAAGGTCAGCAATTTCTTTAAAGCTAAGGTCTGCGTAATGGCGCATAATAATAACTTCACGCTGGTCTTCGGGCAACATGTCAATCATCCGGCGCACTCTGTCGTGGGTTTGGTTCTGCATCATGCGGTGTTCTGCACTTGGCTCACTAAAGTTTAGTACTTCAAAAATGTCGCGGTCATCACTTGTTTTGATGCTTGGGCTACGTTTAACCTTCCTAAAATAATCTACACAAAGGTTATGTGCAATACGCAAAGCCCATGGCAAAAATTTGCCTTCTTCTGTATACCGGCCGCCCTTGAGCGTATCGATAATACGGATAAACACATCCTGAAACAGGTCTTCTGCCAGGTACTTGTCTTTTACAAGCAAATAAATTGAAGTGTAAATTCTGTCTTTGTAACGTGTTACAAGAGTTGAAAGAGCATCAGTGTCTCCATCCATGTAAAGGTGGACTAACTGCTGGTCAGTTAAATTAATTAGGCATTTCATAAACTTCTACAGTTTTAGTGGTTAGGACGATTGTTTGTTAACCAATAAGAGGAGAATTAAGCGTAGAAGTCTATTTGATAGGCGTTCGGGCTATTCACTTTAATGGATATTGGACCATGAAGATAAATAAAATTTTGAACCCACCAAATTTATTTACAAAGTTTTGCTAAATATTTATTTTAAGTTTTTATAAAACTAATTCTTTTACAAAATGTTTTCAGATGAGCAAAGTACTCACTCAAATATTTATAATAATAAGGCAGCGTAAAAAGAACAAAGTAATTTTGCGGTACAATATGACAACGATAAAAACACACACAAAAAATATAACCGATATTTTAGCATCCAGGGGAGATGGTATATTAATAAAAGGCGCACGCACACATAACCTTAAGGATGTAACGGTAACGATACCACGCAATAAACTGGTAGTAGTAACCGGCGTCTCGGGGTCTGGTAAATCGTCTTTAACAATAGATACTTTATTTGCAGAAGGGCAACGGCGCTATGCCGAAAGCCTTAGTGCTTACGCTCGCCAGTTTATGCAGCGCATGAACAAGCCGGATGTTGATTTTATAAAGGGATTATGCCCCGCTATTGCCATCGAACAAAAAGTAATTACCCGCACGCCACGCAGCACTGTTGGCAGTATGACGGAAATTTACGATTATCTCCGCCTTTTATTTGCAAGGGCCGGTAAAACAATTTCACCGGTAAGTGGCCAGGAAGTAAAAAAAGATGATGTGGCAGATGTTTTAAAAGCCATTAGTAATTTAAAGGAAGGCGATAAGGTTTTGGTACTGGTGCCTTTTAAGCTGCATGCCAACAGGGATGTAAAAGAAGAACTGAATATTTTATTGCAAAAAGGGTTTTCGAGGGTATACGCTAACAAGCAAATATTAAGGATAGAAGACCTTTTGGAGACTGAAGGATTAGCCACTTTTAAAAATATAGCGTCAACTTATTTGTTGATAGACAGGCTGGTTGTAAAAGCTTTTGATGAAGATGATATCCATCGTGTAAGCGATTCTGTAGGTATTGGTTTTTATGAAGGCGATGGTGCGTTAATGCTGGAAGTAAACAGCAAAAAACTGTTGCATTTTAGTAATAAATTTGAGCTGGATGGCATACTGTTTGAAGAGCCCGTACCAAACTTATTTTCGTTCAATAACCCTTTTGGTGCCTGCCCCGTTTGCGAAGGATTTTCGTTGGTGTTAGGCATAGATCCCGATCTGGTAATACCTAACAAACAATTAAGCGTATACGAAGGCGCAGTAGCACCATGGAAAGGCGAAAAGCTAAGCCTGTGGAAGGAGGCATTTGTAAGGGCTGCAAAAAATTTTAATTTCCCCATCCATACTCCTATCATTGATCTAACCAAAGAACAGTACAATTTATTATGGCAAGGCAACAGCTACGCCAATGGGATTAATGATTTTTTTAAAGAAGTAGAACAGAATTTGTATAAGGTTCAATACCGTGTTTTGTTAAGCCGTTACAGAGGCAAAACGTTATGCACTGAATGCCACGGTTATCGCCTTCGTAAAGAAGCACTGTATGTAAAAGTAGGCGGCACTCATATTGGTGAATTGTGCGAAATGCCCGTGAAAGACTTGCAGGCATGGTTTGATAATTTAAAGCTGGGCGAGTATGATAAAAAAGTAGCTAAAAGAATTTTAATTGAAATCCACCATCGTATAAAAACATTAATGGATGTAGGCCTTGGTTATCTTACACTTAACCGTTTAGCCAATTCATTAAGCGGTGGAGAAAGCCAGCGCATACAATTAACAAGAAGCCTGGGCAGCAACCTTACCAGCTCTTTATATATTTTAGATGAACCCTCTATTGGCTTGCATAGCCGTGATACAGAGAGGTTGATAAGGGTATTAAAAGAATTGAGGGATTTAGGCAATACTGTTGTTGTTGTTGAGCATGATGAAATGATGATGAAGGAAGCGGATTACATTATTGATATGGGGCCTTTAGCCAGCCACTTAGGCGGAGAAGTAGTGGCAGCAGGTAATTACGACGAATTAATAGCAGATAAAAATAGCCTTACCGGCAAGTATTTAAAAGGCGAATTAAAAATTGAAGTGCCTAAAACTTTGCGTAAGTGGAACCAAAGCATTACTATAGAAGGTGCCCGGCAGAACAACCTTAAAAACATAACTGTACAGTTTCCGTTAAATGTTTTTTGTGTTGTAAGTGGCGTTAGCGGCAGCGGCAAAACAACGTTAGTAAAACAAATTTTATATCCTGCCCTGCAAAAAATTAAGGGAGAAGGCGTAGATAAAGCTGGCATGCATAAAGCTATAACCGGTGATATAGATTCGATAGCCCAGATTGAAATGGTAGACCAAAACCCAATTGGCAAATCATCCCGCAGCAACCCGGTAACTTATATAAAAGCTTATGATGAAATAAGGGAATTGTACAGCAAGCAGCCACTTAGTAAAATGCGTGGTTTTTTGCCAAAGCATTTTTCTTTTAATGTAGATGGAGGAAGGTGCGATGCCTGTAAAGGCGAAGGCGAACAAATTGTAGAAATGCAGTTTTTGGCAGATGTACATTTAACCTGCGAAGTATGCGGTGGTAAACGTTTTAAAGAAGAAGTTTTAGAAGTTACCTGCAAAGGGAAAAATATTTACGAAGTGCTGGACATGAGCGTTGATGACGCCATTGAATTTTTTGCGGCCAACACAGATGGCGGCGTTGAAGTTGCCAAAAAAATACAGCCATTAAGCAATGTAGGCCTGGGTTATGTAAAGCTTGGGCAAAGCAGTAATACGCTTAGTGGTGGCGAGGCACAACGGGTAAAATTGGCTTCGTTTTTAGGCAAAGGAAAATTGCAGGGAAACATACTTTTTATTTTTGACGAACCTACTACAGGGCTTCATTTTCATGATATAAAAAAATTACTGGCTTCTTTTAATGCACTCATAG
>JAYVUJ010000171.1:0-3060 GCA_043788035.1 Ferruginibacter sp.
GCAGCTTTTCTCGTTTATCAATCATTTAAAGCTGAATACGCTAACACCCTAAATTTATCAGATAAGTTATCATGCGTAGTATTGCTTAGCTGCCTGTAAAATACAATCACCATCTTCTCTTTAGGGTCAACCCAATACGACGTTTTAAAAGCGCCGCCCCAGCTGTAAGTGCCTGCCTGCGCCGGAAACGTGCCACTCCCTTTTTCGGTTTCAACGGCAAAGCCTAAACCAAATTTATTGTCGCCCATGTTAACATCGCCAATCTGGTTCATGGTCATCATCCTAACGGTGTTACGGCTTAGTAAACGTTTGCCATTATAAGTACCGCCGTTCAGCATCATCTGCAAAAAAACAGCGTAATCATATGCGGTAGAGGAAAGCCCGGCACCTCCGGAAAAATAAGTTTTCTTGCGCAATGGGTAACCAACATTTCCCCCTAACGACTTGCCTTCCATTTTTTGCAAGGCGCCGGTGGAATCTTCATTATACATATTTACCAGCCTGTTGGTTTTGGTTGCAGGGACATTAAAATAAGTGTCTGCCATACCCAATGGCTCAAATATACGGGCCCTAAAAAATTCATCGAGCGATATGCCACTTAATAATTCTACCAGTTCGCCCAGCACATCTACATTTAAGCCATAGGTAAACTTTTCGCCGGGCTGGTGCATTAAAGGCAATGTACCAAGCCGGTTAATGGCATCTTTTAAATTATCGTCCTCTACATCCAGCCCCGCTGTTATATTGTGCTTTGCATAAATAGCCCTCGCTTCTCTTGTACCAATCTGCGCATAGCCGAGCCCGGAAGTATGTGTCAGCAAATCACGGAAAGTAATTTGCCTTTTTGCTGGCACAGTTGTATAACTGCTGTCGGCTTCATTAAATTTATCCAAAACCTTTTCATTAGCAAAAGCAGGGATGTATTGCGAAATGGGGTCATCTAGTAAAAACTTTCCTTCTTCGTATAACATCATGATAGCAACGCTGGTAATGGCTTTTGTTTGAGACGCAATCCTAAAGATCCCTTCTTTCTGCATAGCGGCCTTTGTTGTTATATCGTTATAGCCAGCGGCTTTATAATACACAATCTTGCCATCCCTTACTATTAAGCCAACTGTTCCATTTACCCAACCTTTTTTCACCCAGTCATTCATATTGTCATCAATTATTTTAAGCCTGTCGGCAGAAAAACCAACTTTAGCAACATCTGTTGCCGGAATAATCTTTTGTGCATTACTGCTAAAAACAAGTGATGTAAAAATCAATAAAAACAGGGATGCCAATTTCATAAATTTATTTTAAGTCTATTATTAATCTGAGATTTTATTTTTAAACAAGTATGATAAAGCAGGTTTACTTATAACAAAATCATTATTAAAACTAACCATTTTTCTTTCAGATACCATATTTATAATTAAACTATTAGTAAGCTTCCGCTAAAAAACCATTAATAGCCAAATACTTTCGAAGATTGAAAGTCAATCATCAAACAACAAAAAATATTGTAGTATAAAATAAATTTATTAAGTTTATATCCTATTAATGAATGCCGAAAAATCAACTAAAATAAGTTAATAAAAGTTGCGTGCTACTGCCATCATTTCTAAAAGCCTACCCTCAGTTGCCTAACAAAACATTTGTCATTAAAACAATTATTATTTATGTCATCACGTAGAAAATTTTTAAACCAATCATCTATGATTATTGGCGCAGGCGCATTAACGTCTGTATTCGACAACAAAGCATTTGCTTATTTTAAAAATCGTATTGCACCCAGCGACCAGCTAAACATTGGTGCCATTGGAATTAACGGCATGGGCTGGTCTGATGTTAAAGCTGCTTTAAAAATACCCGGCGTAAACCTGGTGGCAGTTTGCGATATTGATAAAAATGTAATAGGCGACCGTTTGAAAGAGCTAGCTCCATTAAATATAGATGCCAGCAAAATAAAAGTGTATGACGACTATAGGAAGTTGCTGGAACAAAAAGATATTGATGCCGTTGTTATTGGCACGCCAGACCATTGGCATGCGCTGATAATGATACATGCTTGCCAGGCAGGCAAAGATGTGTATGTTGAAAAACCCGTAGGCAACTCTATTATTGAATGCAATACAATGGTAGCCGCACAGCAAAAGTATGGCAAAGTTGTGCAGGCAGGGCAATGGCAGCGCAGCCAGCAGCATTTTAAAGATGCGGTGGCGTACGTTCACAGCGGGCAATTAGGCAACATCCGTACTGCAAAAGTGTGGTGCTACCAGGGCTGGATGAAACCTGGGGCTGTTGTGCCTGATACTGCGCCACCAGCAGGCGTTGATTATAAACAATGGTTAGGCCCGGCAGCTATAAGGCCGTTTAACTCAAGCCGTTTTCATTTTAACTTTAGGTGGTTTTGGGATTATGCCGGAGGGCTTATGACGGACTGGGGCGTACATTTACTAGATTATGCATTAATTGGCATGAAGGCAGATTTACCTATCAGTATTGCAGGGCTTGGTGGCAGGTTTGCCTACCCAGACTTATACGAAGAAACCCCTGATACGCTTACGACATTATATGAATTTGAAAAATTTAACATGGTTTGGGATAGTGCTATGGGGATTGATAATGGAAGCTATGGCAGAGACCATGGCATTGCATTTATCGGAAATAATGGAACCCTAATCTTAAACCGTGGCGGATGGGAAGTAATTGAAGAAAGGCAGAGCGAAAATAAAGTAATCATGCCGCTGCAAAAATCGCTTGACAATGGGCTGGAAAAGCATATGGAGAATTTTGTAAGCGTTATAAAATCACGAAAAATGGGGGACCTTAACTGCTCTATACAAGCTGGTGCACATGTGGCAACAGTTGCACAAATGGGCAACATTTCTTTTAGGAGCGGGCAAAAATTATTATGGGATAAAGCCAAAGGTGCTTTTACCGATGATGCCATCAACAAACAATATTTAATGAAGGAATACCATAATGGATATTCGCTGCCAAAAATATAATTCGTCATTGCCACTTTAACCCACTATTTACGTGATTGATATTTGCAGGAAGTTTTAAAACATGCAC
>JAYVUJ010000172.1:0-4365 GCA_043788035.1 Ferruginibacter sp.
AAAAAAGACAAGCAGGCATCTCAGGGCATAGCATCCGGCAAAGCCGAACCAATTTTATTTTTTTTATTATTCGATGAGCAAGGCGCTTATGTAGAAGTGCGTAACCAAAAGGGCAACCCTGCACAACCAGATTACCTCAATTATAGCGGTGTGGTGCGCAGCATTTTAAAGTCGATGGCCGCGATTATTGAACGCAGCGATTTTTTGGTGGATTGGGGAAACCCCGGAAATAAAGTGTACCTGCACGAAAATGATTTTTTAATAGAGCTTCTTCTGCAAAGCAAATTATGGGCAAACGATAATGGTACAGTACTAACGGCTGCCACAGGCATTAATTCCATGAGGCTTTTGATGGCTACGGAAAACGAAAAGAATATAAATGCTTCACTTCAATTAAAGCTGGATAATAAAGTAACAGCTGATTTTATTTTTATAAACGATACTCATATATATGTAGATGGGCAAGTGGCGGAGCTGCCATCTATAGGTAGAAATTTTAGGTCGGCCAGTTTGTTCAACACTTCGGTTTCAACAGTTGATATACAAAAATTCCTTTCCCTTTTTTTTTCCTACACACAAAATATCCCCCTTCAATACGAGCAGTACAAGGTGGCATATTCTACTGAAAATATTGTTACCGATGCGGTATTGATTTTTGAAAAAATAGATACAAACGATGCGCTTATTATGCGGGTGGCGCAAGTGCTGCCAGGCATAGATGCCAACCTGCTTAGCGATTACGACCTGCAATATTTTGCAGCCGTAAACGAGCTGGAAAACAACATTGAAGTAAGGCCGATAGAACAACAATCAAATACAGAAGTGCTACAGCAAATTGAAAAAATGCTGGACAAACATATACCCAGGCAAGGCAAAAAGAAAACCGTAGAAGTATTCCTGGAAGGTGATACTTTTATAATACCGCGGGAAGTTGCCGCAGGATTTATTTACAACGATTTGCCTAACCTGCTGGCAACCTATAAAATAATAGGTGCAGAAAAACTAAAAGCTTACAAAATAAGCACCACCAAACCCAGGCTGGAACTTAAGCTTGGACATGGCATAGATTTTTTAGAAGGCAATGCCTCGCTGCATTTTGAAAACGAACAGTTTTCATTATTTGATGCCTTACAGCAATATAATAAAAACAAGTACATTTTATTGAGCGATGGAACGCACGCCATCGTAAATGAAGGCTACATGCAAAAGCTGCAGCGCCTGTTTAAAAAGAAAAAAGAAAAAGCTACCATTTCTTTCTTCGACCTGCCATTGATAGAAGACTTGATTGATGAAAAAATAACTGGCACCGGCTTCGCAAAATCGAAAGAAATATTTGAAGGCTTTAATGGCTTGCATAAGCTGCCGGTAAAACTGCCTAAACTAAAAGCTACGCTACGCCCCTATCAACAGCAAGGTTTTCAATGGTTAAATTACCTGCATCAAAACAGTTTGGGTGGTTGTCTGGCAGATGATATGGGGCTTGGCAAAACGCTGCAGACAATCTGCTTGTTAGCATCCATCTACCCAAAACAAAAAATGCCCTCATTGGTAGTAATGCCAAAAAGCTTACTGTTTAACTGGGAAAAAGAACTGGAAAAATTTGCACCGCAATTAAGCTTTTATACCTACTATTCTGCGCAGCGAAACATTGAGGATGCTGTACAAAAACAAATTATACTAACAACGTACAGCACCTTACGCATAGATATAGAAAAACTAAAGGAACAAGCATTTTATTATATCGTACTGGATGAATCGCAGAATATAAAAAACATGCAGGCGCAAACCTCAAAAGCGGTGATGCTCATGCAATGCAAGCACAGGCTAGCTTTAAGCGGCACGCCGATAGAAAATAGCCTGGGCGAATTGTATGCGCTGTTTCGTTTCTTAAACCCACCTATGTTTGGAAGCATAGAAAACTTTAATCAATATTATGGTGTTCCCATTCAAAAACACAATGATAAAGACGTTACTGCGGAGTTGCGTAAAAAGATATATCCCTTCATTTTACGCCGCCTTAAAAAAGATGTATTGAAAGAACTGCCTGATAAGATAGAACAGGTTTTATATATTGAAATGAGCGACCCGCAAAAGAAACTTTATGAGCAGCGCAGGTTATTTTATAAAGAAGCCATCGAACAGCAAGTAGCCATGAAGGGCATACAATCTGCACAATTCTTTGTGTTTCAGGCACTCAACGAATTGAGGCAGATAGCTTCTACTCCAGAAGGTTATAGCAACGATAAAATTACATCGCCCAAAATAGAATTACTGATGGAGCAGCTGATGGATGCACTTGCCAACAATCACAAAGTGCTCATCTTCGTCAATTTTTTAAATGCATTGGAACTTATTGGCAATAAGCTGGAAGAGCAAGGCATAGATTATATTTCTATGAGCGGCTCTACAAAAAACCGGCAGCAATTAGTAGAACGTTTTCAAAACGACAGCAGCTGTAAAGTATTTTTGCTCACATTAAAAACCGGCGGCACAGGGCTTAACCTTACGGCAGCCGACATGGTATTTATATTTGACCCATGGTGGAACAAAGCCGCCGAAAACCAAGCCATTGACCGTACCCACCGCATGGGGCAAGATAAGACCGTAATGAGCTACAAGCTGATAACCCAGGGCAGCATAGAAGAAAAGATATTACAGTTGCAGGATAAGAAAGCCGAAATATTCAACAGCATCATTTCTGCAGATAGTGCTTCGCTAAAATCTATAAGTGAAGATGATATTGAATTTATGCTGGGTGGATAGTGATTCCCGTGCAACGGCGTAGCTGGTAACAAGGTAGTAACAAAAAAAAATGCTATAAAAAAATAGGTAATGATTAGTACAGCAATGCTTGCGGAATTAGGCGAAATATACAACAAGGAGACCCTTGAAAAAGGAATACTGCCTTTCGTTAGAAAGTTTTATTCGATAGATTTTTTTAAGCCTGCCGACCCTATACTTTTTATCATACTTCAAAAATTAATAGATAAAAAAAGCATCCCCAAACCCGAGATGGTACTTTTATGTTTCTCTGTTTTTGAAGAAGAAGGAATTTATAAAAAATTTGTTGCCAGCTTGCCAGCCACACATCAAAAACTAATTGAAAAATTGTTGTGGATAGAAAACATGGATGAGACTGCGATTGAAAATTTTTTAGGCGAGAGCATTACTACGGTATCGAAATTTAGCTATACCAATAATAATGAATTAAAAAATGAATATAAGTTTTTTAGTGTAAGCATCCGATACCTCAATACATACCCTCAAACACACTATTATAGGTTATTACTTCATCCATTGTTAAAATTAGTATTGAATAAGTATTACCCAAAGCCTCCCCATTACTATTTAATACCGCTTAACGACATACCTGAAACACGCTACCGCTTTAATGCGGAAAACCTTATTTTGCAAGAAATACCACGGCTGATTTCTTACTACATGCAGGATGGCATTAAGTATTCCGTTAAAGGCCGGCCTTCAGAAGCTACCTTAAATAAGCTGCAACGCAACTGCGCCATCACAGAATTTTTATCGGGACAAGATGCTATTTTAGCGAAGACAAGAAGCATGTTGCTCTCTGGGATGTTCTATAATTTTAATGCTCGCAATATCAGCATTGATACTGTATCTATAATAAAAAGCCTGTTCAATAACGAGTACCAAAAATTATTTACTTCTTCATTTATACTTACCCAAATTAAAGGCTGGGGTTACATGGATAACAATGATTACAATAAAATAGCAGAGCAGCATCTTACAGAAATAATAAAAGAATTTCCGCCAGATAAATGGGCGAGTACGGAAAACCTGGTTGATTTTATATACTGCAGGCTTATCGACATTACGCCAATTAAAAGCTGGGCATTAAACAACCGGTTGTATTATGAAATGGCTTTTTCCATAAACAGCGATCACAAAGAAAAAAAATACATTGGCACCAGTAGTGCTAACTTATTTATAAATTATCCATTTATTAAAGGAAGTATTTTTTTACTAGCAGCATTTGGGCTTATGGAAATAGCTTATGCCGATATAAATACAACAAAGCACGGCAGCACATTTTATTCTGGCTACGATGGGCTGATGTACTTTAAGCTGACAGCATTGGGCAGGTACGTATTTGGCTTTTCAAAAGAGTATGAGCCTGCACAGGCACAGCAAAAAAACAAGCTTGTATTTGATGAGGATAGTTTAACGATATTGGCTGAAGGTGATATTAGCATGCTTGACCTGATGCTTGCCAACTATGCGGAAAAAGCTGGTAACAACCGCTATAAGATTACCCATGCACACTTTTTAAAAGATTGCAGGAATAAAAATGATATTGACAACAAAATCAACTTGTTTAAAAAAATGATATCT
>JAYVUJ010000173.1:0-2752 GCA_043788035.1 Ferruginibacter sp.
TATATCTTTTTTGCAGTAATCGAGGTTTTTTAAAATAGTCCGCAGGTTTTTTAAAACTTCTGCAAAACCCATAAAGGCGAGGTACTTGTAATGCTTTACCAGCGTGGCTCCTGCGGTTTGCATCTTATCGCCGCCCCAGCACCGCACATCAGCATTACAATCTAATAATTTAAGTTCACTTATCAGGTTGCTTCCATGTAAATCCCCACTTGCTTCGCCCGCTATAATATAGTACCGCATAGTTTATTTTTACATTGCAAACATAGGACAATAAGCTAATTAGCTAATGTGCTAATATGCTAATTTGTTCGAATAATTACAACTATCAATGTAAGCAGATATCGGTTAGAGAATTAGTTGATGCAAATTCGATAAGTTACCTATTGTTCGAAACATAATAGCTCTAGGTGCTTTTGCAGGTTCCGGCTGTTCCTTGGCACATTAGCAAATCAGCAAATTAAAAAAAGCCCGGTCACAAAAAGTGATCCGGGCCATTTACGATTGCTTGCCAGCTATTTTTTAAACTTCTTTATCATCACTGATAAAAAATTAAAAGTTATTATCTTAAAAACAACATTTCCCTGTACTTAGGCAATAACCAGTATTCATCATCTACCAACAATTCCAGCTTATCCACATGATAGCGTATCTCATCAAAGTAAGGCCCTTTGACAGTGTCGCAGTATGCTATAGCTTTTTCCCTTGTATCAACGATAACATTGGCTTTTTTCCTTGCTTCAATCATTTCCTTAACGCCAGTGCTCATAGCAGCTATGTGCGCACTAATTTCTGTAAGGATGCTTAATTGGTTAGCATAAGCAGATTCTTCCAGACCTGCCTCTTTTAAGCCTTTAATATTTGTAATTAATACATTTTGATATTTAACTGCAGAAGGCAAAATAACTGAAGTTGCCAGTTCGCCCATTGTCCTTGCTTCAATTTGTACTTTTTTAATGTACGCTTCCAGCATTATTTCGTGGCGTGCTTCCAGTTCTGCATGTGTGTATATATCGTTGCTTTTAAACAAGTCTTTAGATAAGTTAGTTAAATAAGCATCCAAAGCTAATGGGGTGGTCTTAACATTTGGTAAGCCTCTTTTTTCGGCTTCTGCTGCCCATTCTTCGCTGTAGCCGTCACCTTCAAATAAGACGCTCTTGCTTTCAACAATGTATCTTTGGATCACTTGCATGATTGCAATTTCTTTCTTATCGCCTTTTTCAATAAATGCATCTACATCTTTCTTGAATTTCTTCAAAGTTTCTGCAACAATTGAATTCAATACAGTCATTGCGTTAGCGCAATTGGCTGCAGAACCTACCGCACGGAACTCGAATTTATTACCCGTAAAAGCAAATGGAGAAGTGCGGTTCCTATCGGTATTATCCAGCATTAGTTCTGGTATCGTTTTGTGGATATCAAGCTTTAGCATTGCTTCGTCTTGCTCATCAAACTTACCACTAACACGGGTTTCAACCTGGTTCAATACTTCTGTAAGGTATTTGCCAATAAAGATAGAAATGATTGCCGGTGGCGCTTCGTTAGCACCCAAGCGATGATCGTTTCCTGCGCTTGCGATGGATGCCCTTAATAAGCCTGAATAATCGCTTACTGCTTTAATAGTATTTACAAAAAATGTAAGGAACATTAAATTGGTCTTCGGTGTTTTGCCTGGTGCCAATAAGTTTATGCCTGTATCAGTTGCAATGCTCCAGTTGTTGTGCTTACCGCTACCGTTAATGCCGGCAAATGGTTTTTCGTGCAACAAAACTATGAGGCCATGGCGTTTTGCCACCCTTGTCATAACGTCCATTAACAAAGTATTATGGTCAACAGCCAGGTTAGCTTCTTCAAAAATTGGCGCACACTCAAACTGAGAAGGTGCAACCTCATTATGCCTTGTGCGTAAAGGAATACCTAGCTTATAACTTTCATTTTCGTAATCACGCATGAATGCATAAATCCTTTCTGGTATAGCTCCAAAATAATGATCTTCAAGCTGCTGGCCTTTTGCAGGGGCATGGCCAAAAACTGTACGTCCTGTCATAAGAATATCCGGACGGGCATTTACCATGCCTGCGTCAATAACGAAATACTCTTGCTCCCAGCCCAAAGTAGCGGTTACTTTAGTTACGTTTTTATCAAAATACTGGCAAACATCTACCGCTGCTTTATCTAAAGCAACTAAAGCTTTAATTAAAGGAGTCTTAGCATCTAAAGATTCGCCGGTGTAAGAAACAAATATTGTTGGTATGCACAATGTTTTGCCATTGCCAATTTCCATAATGAATGGTGGTGAAGAAGGATCCCAGGCAGTATAACCGCGGGCTTCAAAAGTGGCCCTTAAGCCGCCTGATGGAAATGAAGACGCATCAGGTTCTTGTTGTATCAATGCGGCACCTTCAAATTCTTCTATAGGTGTGCCATCGCCTTTTAATGTGAAGAAGGAATCATGTTTTTCAGCAGAAAGGTCAGTTAATGGCTGAAACCAATGCGTATAGTGCGTTACACCTTTAGCTTCTGCCCAGGCCCGAAGACCGTTGGCAATTTGGCTGCCCATGTTCCTGTCTATCTTTTTGCCGCTTTTTATTGAAGCCAATAAACTTTTGTAAGCTTCATCACTCAAAAACTGGCGGGCAGTTTTATGAGTAAATACATTTTCACCAAAAATTCCGGTGATTTTTGTAGAGGCCTTTACAGTGACCTTCTCATTTGATGACAAATTGTCAATAGCTTTAAAACGGAGTGATTGCAT
>JAYVUJ010000174.1:0-7355 GCA_043788035.1 Ferruginibacter sp.
GTATATTTTTGCACCTGATTAACTAAATAATACTACCATGTCAGACATTGCAACAAGAGTAAAGAAAATAATTGTTGACAAATTAGGTGTTGATGAAGCCGAGGTTACGCCTGAAGCTTCTTTCACAAATGATTTAGGTGCCGATAGTTTGGACACCGTTGAATTAATTATGGAATTTGAAAAAGAATTCAACATTTCTATTCCTGATGAACAAGCTGAAACCATCACTACCGTTGGTCAAGCTGTTACTTACCTGGAAGAACACGCCAAGTAAACCATCATCTGTTTCTTAATCATTGCAGGCAAATTTTATGGACTTTAAGAGAGTAGTTGTAACTGGCTTGGGCGCCATCACTCCCCTGGGTAAATCTGTTGCTGAATACTGGCACGGCTTAGCTAATGGGGTTAATGGTTGCGGGCTCATTGAACAGTTTGACGCTGCTAAATTTAAAACCAGGTTTGCCTGCGAGGTTAAAGATTTTGACCCCACTAATTATCTTGACCGCAAAGAAGCACGAAAAATTGACCGCTTTTCCCAGTTTGCATTAATTGCTAGCGATGAAGCTGTAAAAGATGCAGGCATCAGCAAAGACACTGTAGATGTTGATAGGGTAGGCGTTATATTTGGTAGTGGTATCGGCGGCTTAATCACTTTTCAGGAAGAAGTCATCAACTTCGCTTCCGGCGATGGTACCCCACGTTTCAACCCCTTCTTTATTCCCAAAATGATATTGGATATTGCTGCCGGTCATATCTCTATCCGTCATGGTTTTAGGGGTCCTAATTATGCAGTGGTAAGCGCTTGCGCATCTGCCACCAATGCTATTATTGATGCGTATGATAATATTCGCCTCAATAAAGCAGATATCGTTATTACAGGGGGTAGCGAAGCAGTGGTAAGTGCAGCCGGCGTAGGTGGCTTTAATGCTATGAAGGCGCTTAGCGAAAGGAACGATGACTACAAATCTGCCTGCCGCCCTTTTGATAAAGACCGTGATGGTTTTGTTATGGGCGAGGGAGCGGGGGTTTTAGTAATTGAAAGCCTGGAGCATGCCTTGGCGAGAGGTGCAAAAATTTATTGCGAAATAGCCGGTGGAGGCGCAAGTGCCGATGCCTATCATATTACCGCCCCTCATCCCGAAGGACTTGGCGCACGCAACGTAATGAAAAGTGCCTTGCATGATGCAGGCATGAAGCCTGAAGATATTGATTATATTAATGTTCATGGTACATCTACACCATTGGGAGATTTAGCAGAAACAAAAGCTATACTCAATGTTTTTGGCGAACATGCTTATAATATGAATATTAGTAGTACAAAAAGTATGACTGGTCATTGCCTTGGCGCCGCCGGTGCTTTAGAAGCCCTGGCTTGTATAATGGCTGTTACAAAAAACATCATCCCACCCACCATCAACCACTTTACCGATGATCCCGAGCTGGATCCAAAATTGAACTTCACTTTTAATACCGCTCAGCAGCGCATTGTAAATGCTGCACTCAGCAATACTTTTGGTTTCGGTGGCCACAATGCTTCCGTTATTATGAAGAAGTACGTTCCTTAATTTTTGTTGCCCCACCCAATACAGTAGCTATGTGGAACTTCACAAGCGTCGCTCTCTTGTACATTGGTTTTTCAGGAAACTTGAATTACATTTTTTGTAGGTCGGCAACAACGTTTTCACCATCAACCATTGGCATAATCACTTATTTCACCTCATTATCAAAAAAGTACACAACATAAAGAAGGCTTGGATCTATATATATTTCTCCATTGCGTTAAATAATATTAATTTTAACATAACTTATTCCATTTAACTTGAACTTATTTACCAATCTCTTTACCGTTAATCTCAAAAAGCAAGAGTTTAAAAAACAGCTTAATAATGTGCTTGGCTTTACACCCCATAATCTTAATTTATATAGGACTGCGCTAAGCCACCGCTCCGTACGGGAAGGGGCAGATGAAAATAACGAACGCCTGGAATTTTTAGGAGATGCTGTCTTGAGTTCTATTGTAGCCCATTACCTTTTTATGAAATATCCCTACAAAGGCGAAGGCTTTTTAACGGAAATGAGGAGCAAGATGGTTAACCGTCAGCAATTAAATGATATCGGTATAAAGATGGGGCTTAAAAAAATTACCATTTACAATAAGTTTGATAGCTCTCTAAAAATATCCCAAATATTCGGTAACACGCTGGAAGCATTGATAGGAGCGGTTTACCTGGATAGGGGTTACGATAAGACACAATCCTGGGTAGAAAAATATATCATTTCTACTCACATGTTTATAGACGATTTGGAAGGTATTGAAATAAACATCAAAAACAAATTATACGGCTGGGCAAATAAAAATGGCAAGCAGCTGGAGTTTGCAACGCTGGATGAAAAGTTTGAAAATGGCCGCCGTTTATTTACCATTGGCGCTACTGTTGATGGAGAATTAGTAGCGCAAGGAAAAGGATATAATAAAAAAGATGCCAGCCAGATAGCCGCACAATTAGCCGTTGATAAATTAGGATTGTAGTAAATAGCCACTGTATTTTTATAGCCACTCCAATATGCTATAATTGAATTGCTACTTGTTTCTTTATCTAGCTATCCAGGCATTAACTTTTTCAACCTCACAACACATCGCATGAATTTTGGCATACTAGGCAGCGGAAGCTGGGGAACGGCATTAGCAAAAATATTGACCGATAACGGGCAAACCATTTACTGGTGGAACCGCAGCGAAGCATCTATACAACAAATGATAGCCCGCCGCCATAACCCGCATTATTTAAGCAGCGCCTATTTTGATATGGCGCAAATAAAATTAACCTCCAACGCTGCAGAAGTTATTGAAAAATCAGATTGCATTATCATAGCCATCCCATCTGCCTACATAGAAACCACTTTAAAGGCGCTCGATAAAAATGTTTTCGAAAACAAAAAAATCATCAGCGCAGTAAAAGGCATATTGCCAGAACATACTGCTTTATTAAATGATTTTTTAAAAGTTGAATTTGATTTCCCGCTACAAAATTATTTTACTGTTTTAGGTCCTTGCCATGCGGAGGAAGTTGCAGCAGAAAAATTATCTTACCTCACCTTTTCGGGGGTTGATGAAATTATGACACATCATTTAGCACAATTTTTTAAAACGGATTATTTAAATACCGTTGAGAACAATGATATCTATGGAGTTCAGTATGCGGCCATCTTAAAAAATATTTATGCCGTAGGTGCAGGCATGGCGCATGGGCTAGATTATGGAGATAATTTTTTGAGTGTGCTTATTGCTAACTGCGCAGATGAAATGGCCGGCTTTTTAAAAATGACCGGCTTTAAAAATGAGGATGTCGGGTATAAAAGCCATAGGGAAAACAATTATACATCGTCTGTTTATTTGGGCGATCTATTAGTTACCTGTTATTCGCTTTTTAGCCGCAACCGCACTTTTGGCAACATGGTTGGCAAAGGCTATTCGGTAAAAAGTGCACAGGTAGAAATGAGCATGGTTGCAGAAGGGTACAATGCCAGTAAAAGTATCTTCATTATCAACCAAAACATAAAAGCTGATATGCCAATAGCCGAAACCGTGTACCATATTTTATGGGAAGGGCTTAGTGCAGCAGAAGGATTTAGCAAGATAGAACCTACGCTGGTGTAGGATGTTGTATATTCATGGTAGTAAAGAGAGAGTCTTTTTATATTTAAGTTAATCCGCAATAATTTTTCTACAAACCTTACTAAATATGATTGCAGATTACAGCATTGATATATCAAAGAATACCATAGCAAATATAAAAAATGCCGAAAGGGCATTAGCAATCTATATGTATGGATTTTTATTTGTTGGATGTTTCTATGTTATTTACACGATAATAAAAAAGGAAAACTGGGAACACTATCCAATTGGATTAACAGCCTTTTTTTGGTCGTTTTGCCTTTATTTAAGAATGAAAGAAAAATGGATTTATGCACGCTATTTTTCTATTTCGCCAGAAAAAATAAAATGGCAAAAAGATGTTTTTAGTAGAGCTTGCTTTGAATGGACAGAAATAAAGGATATCAATTTTACAACTGCAAATATTAACTTTCGCCTTGCGACAAACATCGTTAAAAGATTTTCTTTGACGAATATAACTGCTCAGCAAATTATAGAATTAAGGGAGAGCCTTAGCCAACTTGCTGCTGAAAAGGGCGTTACATTTGTACAGGAATAAGGGCTCCTAATTACCATCCATCTATCTTTAAAAAATTGAACTACCCTTCATAACGATAGTTGTAAATTTACTAATGAAACAATAAGGCATTCTCCTTCTTAAATATAAGTAGTACAGCCCTCCTAATAATGATAGGTTGCTTTGCTTTTGTGGAAATTGTAAAGCAAATTAATAAGCGCTTTCAGCATTAGAAAAACAAGTCTGCCGCAATACCATCCGCAAATAATTTGCCTTCACTTGTTAAGATAATTTTTTCATCAATTACTAAAATCTTTCTGCCTGCTTTCCATTTCTCGCTTCCAGCTTTTAAATCAAGAACTTTTTTGGCGCCAAATTTCTCCTTAACAAAATTGAGGTCAAGCCCTTCCATCGTTCTTAACGAAGTCATGATATATTCGTTTAGTTGCTGGGTGGGCGTCAATATTTCTTCTTCAAAAGGCAATACATTGTTTTTTAAAGATTGTATGTACAAGGCATTGTTGGCAATATTCCATTGCCGTCTTTTACCATCAAAAGCATGTGCGGCTGGCCCAAAGCCATAATATTTTTTGCCTAGCCAGTAACTGCTGTTATGCTTGCTGCGCATGGTTGGCTTGGCAAAGTTGCTTATTTCATAGTGTTCATATCCGGCAGCTTTCATCCATTGCATCAACAGTAAAAATTGTTCCGCCTGCTTCTCTGCATCTACCGGCGCTTTTTTATGCTGCGTTATCATTTTATCCAATCCTGTCTTAGGCTCTACCGTAAGCGCATAGCAGCTTATGTGGGGGATATTTTTAGCAATTACCATATCAACATTTGTTTTCCAATCCTTATTGCTTAATAAAGGCGAGCCATAAATAAGGTCTACCGAAAAATCTGTAAAGCCGGATTCTTTTATTTCGTCAATGCATTTTAGCGATTCTGCAGCAGTGTGTGCACGGTTCATCCAAACCAGTTCTTCTTCTATAAAAGATTGTATGCCAACGCTTAACCTGTTAATGCCAGCTTGTTTCCACAAAGCTAGTTTTTGTGGTGTAATATCGTCTGGGTTGGCTTCTAAAGTAATCTCAATACTATCTTTAAAAACAAATCGTTCCTGTAATGCGGCAAATAGTATTTCTAGGTCGCCAATGCTTAAAATACTGGGCGTGCCGCCGCCAAAATAAAGCGTTTCTATTTCTTCTTTATTAATTATTAATGGGCTGATAATACTTGTGGTGGCAGGTGTAGTTTGTTTAAGCAAAATCTCTTTTACCAATGCGGCAATCAATTCATCTTTTAATTTTAAAGAAGTAGAAAAATGAAAGTTACAGTAGTTGCAAGCCTGCTTGCAAAAAGGAATATGGATATAAATACCAGCCAAGCCTCTTTATAATTTAGTATTTGAAATTTAATATTTAATATTGACAACAGTTTACAAAGGATGCAACAAAATCTTCAATATTCGTACTTCAATATCCGGCTTTTACTTATCCTGATAGTGAATGGTTGTTTTATTGCTTCAACTGCTGCACAATACCAATTGCATATTAATTATATTGGCAAAGATAGCGCCTTTCAGCCGCAGGCTTTACAACTACAAACCACTTTTACCAATCAGCCCGCTTGTTTTGAGTATGTAAATAAACTGCCAGCCCTTTTAAATACAAAAGGATATGCTGCCGCATCAATCGATAGCATCCGCTACGATACTTTGTTTGCGCAAATACAATTGTACCTGGGCGAGCAACGCCATTGGGTGCAGCTTACCACTAAGGGCATTGATAAAAAAGCCCTGGACGAGAGTGGCTACGTTAGCAAAAACTTTACCGCCAAGCCTTTTAATATCAACCAGCTAAGCTATGTAAAAGAACATATTTTAAGTTACTACGAAAAAAACGGTTATCCGTTTGCTTCCATTTTTTTAGACAGTATTAGATTGAAAGATGATGCTATGACAGCTGCCTTAAATATAAAAAAAGGGCCATTATACCATATTGATAGCATTAGTATTAAAGGAAAAGTAAAAATATCCAACTCGTTTATGCAGCATTATTTAGGCATCCCTAACGGTAGTTCTTACAATAAGGAAAAGCTGGCACAAGTAAGCAAACGCATGCTGGAGCTGCCTTATCTGCAAGAACAACAACCATCAGAATTGAGTATGCTGGGTACTGGCGCTATATTAAATATGTACCTGCAGCCAAAAAAGAGTAGCCAGATAAACTTTTTAGTGGGTTTTTTGCCATCCAGTTCAGATACCGGTAAACTGCAATTGACCGGTGATGTAAACTTAAATTTAAAAAATGCTTTGGGCACTGGCGAAACCATCTTGCTTAACTGGCAGCAATTACAAACGAAATCTCCAAGGTTAATAATTGGTTTTGCGCAGCCGTTTATTTTTAAATCGGCTTTCGGTATCGATTTTTCTTTTGAAATTTTTAAGAAAGATTCTGCTTTTGTTCAGTTGAATGCACAGTTAGGATTGCAATACCTTTTATCTGCTAACCAATCTGGCAAATTGTTTATACAAAAGCAAAATACCTTTCTTTTATCTACTGGCATAGACACCAACCAGGTAAAAGCTACTAAAACATTACCGCTAAATATTGATGTAAGTGCCGTAAACATTGGCATTGACTATGAATTTAATAATACCAATTACAGGTTTAACCCACGAACAGGCAACGAAATTAAAATGGTAGGCACAATTGGCATCAAGACAATCACTAAAAATAATGACATCGTCGGGCTTACTGATGCGTCGTTCAATTACGCCACGCTGTACGATTCGCTTAAATTGAAAGCTTACCAGTTTAGGGTGAGCGGTTCTTTGGCACATTACATACCTATAGCAAAAAGGGCAACTTTAAAAACTGTAATAAATGGAGCTATATTTAATAGCCCTAATATTTTCAGGAACGAATTATTTCAACTTGGCGGTAATAAATTATTGAGGGGGTTTAATGAAGAAAGTATTTATGCAACCCAGTATGGCGTTGCCACGGTTGAGTACCATTATTTAGTTGGGCTAAATTCTTATTTCCTAAGTTTTATTGATGCAGGATGGGTAAAAAATAAATACCAACTTGTAAATGTGAGTAATAATTTTATTAGTGCCGGTATAGGGCTTGTTTTTGAAACAAAAGTAGGGCTACTAAATATGAGCTTTGCAGCAGG
>JAYVUJ010000175.1:0-2271 GCA_043788035.1 Ferruginibacter sp.
ATGAGCAGTACTCCCGGAATTGCTGATGATTATAAATACGCCGAAAGAAACATGACTTCCTACCAGGCTACTTTATTAAGCTTTACGCCCAATATCACATTTAAAGCCATTAGCCGCTCAAATTGGTTTTTGTATAATAAGCTTGGTGCTATAATTACTTTTAGGCCCAATAGCCTGCAGGATGATATTACTAATAGCACAACTTCTACAGGGTGGCAAGGCTTTTTTAAGGATAGTAGCAATAGCGTAGTTAAAAAATATAAATGGGGCATAAAAAATCCTGCTTTTGGTTTTATGGGTGCATTTGGGGGGCAAGTAAAAGTTGGCAATAATGTACGCTTGTTTGCGGAAGTGCAATTTTCGCATATTGTTTTTATTATAAAAAACAGGATGCTTACTGATTATGTGGTAAATGAGAAACATTTGGAAAATACATTTTCTACCAGCCAGCGTGAAGTAGTTTTTGTAAAATCTTTTACAGATAACCCCAATGATATAAACCCGAATGCACCTACCCAAACCATTATACAACGTGTCCCAATAACTTATATTGGCTTACAGGTGGGCATTGCATTTCAAATTAAATAATTAGTAGCATGAAAGCAAAGACAACGGATAATGGTGAACCAAACAATATGCAGTTTACTATTGACAAGCCGATTGATACTGGCAATGCCATAAAAAAAATGCTTTTGTACGGTTGTTTTGTTTTACTTGTTGTAGCGGTTATAACTATTGCTTTTACCACGATTATTGAATGGGATTTATCTTTTTACATCAGGAAGATTATTTATTTATCTGCTTTATTAATAATAGGGATTGTACATACATTGTTATATCCGGCATTTTTACCTAACCTGCAAAACAAAAAACTGGTATTAGGCTTATTATATACTTTTTTGTTAGCTATACTTTGTGGTATTGTCACTTTTACAATATTTTATGAAACCAAGTTTAATTACGAACAAATAGCCATTGCTTCGGGTTGTAGTTTTCTATTGCCGGCTATAATTGCGGCTTCGTGGAAATATTTTGAAGAAATTTCCACCAAAACATATCAGGCCTGGGTATGGCCAGTTAAAATATTTTCTCAAAATAAAACTTCTGTAATTTTAGATAACCTGAAAATAAAAATTAAGCTTAAAACAAATCAATCAGCAATAGAAGAGAAAATATTTTTAGTAACAGTCCCACGCCGTATGTTATTGGGGAAAATGTTTCAGCAGTTTATTGTGGATAGAAAAATAGACACTAATATTGAAATAGCCTGGTTCGGCCAACCGCCTCATGGATGGCGTTTTTTGCTTCAAAAATCTTTTGGCACATCCTTGCTGGATCCTGAAATATCTATTGCTAATAATAAAATCAAAGAAAATGATAGCATAGTTATAGAAAGGTTACCCATGACCTAAAAACTTTAACCAAATTGCTCACAATAAACTTTAAGGTGTATGAAACCTGGCAACAGCAAAACAAAGCAACTAATTATTTTCTGTTTATTGTTAATAGCAACAGCTGGGCTGGCGTCATTATTATTTGCTGCAGTTTGGCATAGGGAAGATGCTGAAGTTGTTAAGGCAAGTACACCTCAACAAGCTTTAACAGGCGATGTAGGTTATGTTTCACTTTTTGCATGCAACACTGCACTAATGAAGCGGGTAAACGAATTGCAGCAATTAGACCAGCAATATGCTACCCTTTTAACAGAACCTGATAGTAAAAAAATGCTGGCTGCCGTAAACCAGCAAATCTATGTACAACAAGAAATATTTAGAGGTTCATTAGATAGTGCCTTTCTACATATATCTATCCATGGCGATAGCAGCATAAATAAATTCTTTACCAGTATTGTGGCTGGTTACCGGTCAATTTTAGAAAACCGGGGAGCCGTTGGTAGCTTGCGAACTGCTATAAATTTAAATAAAACTGGTTTAAGCCCTAACCAGGCAGCAGCAATTAAAAATCAAAACGAGCTACAGATTAAAAATAATAAGATTGCTTTACTGGAAACTACCATTAAAACGATGACGGTTAAAAACAAGCCATCTAACGAGCCGATTTTAGAAGATAGAGATGAGCTAGTAACTTTAAAGCGAAATATTGCAAGCCAGGAGAATAAGGTTGCTGCCTTATTAACTATAAATAATTCCTTAAAGCAAGATAATGACAAGCTATTAAAACTAGAAAGCGATTACGTTAAAAATATAGGTGCCAGCGATGCTGCGAATAAAAATAAAACTAACAGCCTTCAGCAAAAGGTAGATGCCCTTA
>JAYVUJ010000176.1:0-2824 GCA_043788035.1 Ferruginibacter sp.
AAGGCTAATAGTGTATGGTAGGACTAATATTGATAATTGTTAACATTGCTTTTTCTTACAAAGGCTTTACCAACCAAACCTTTTTTGATGGCTATAAATTCGAGGTAGATAAAATACTGGTAGGCAAAGATTATAAAAGGCTGGTAACATCTAACTTTTTGCATGTTAGCTGGACGCACCTTATCTTCAATATGTTGAGCCTTTATTTTTTTAGCAGCATGATTGAAAATGAACTGGGTGGCGCAAAATTTTTGTTGGTTTATTTTGCTAGCATGGTCGGTGGCGACCTTCTTTCATTACTGGTTCACCGCAACCATGGCGATTATAGTTCTGTAGGTGCTTCGGGCGCCATTAGCGGAATCATCTTTGCCTCTATTGCATTATTTCCAGGCATGGGCATTGGCTTTTTTATGCTCCCATTTTCTATACCAAGTTGGCTATATGGCATTGTATATATTGGTTATTCTATTTACGGCATTAAGTCTAAAAAAGATAATATTGGGCACGAAGCGCATTTAGGTGGCGCATTGATAGGTATGGCCGTTGCCATTATTATGGAGCCAGAAGCACTCGCTGAAAACTATATCCCTATACTGCTAATAGCCTTGCCAACAATTGGCTTCATCTATCTTATCATTACAAAACCACAAATTTTACTGGTTGATAATTTATTTTTTAAAAAGCACAACGATGATTATTCCATAGACCATCACTACAATAAAACGAGGGCCATCCAACAACGGCAAATAGATAAGATACTTGATAAGATAGGCAAAGAAGGCATAAGCAGCTTAAGCAAAAAGGAAAAAGCAATTTTAGAACGTTTTTCCAAGTAAAAGCTTACCATCTCTCCAAAGGAGGTTGTTGTGCGCAGCTATATTTTAAAGCTATTTGAACATTCATCAGCTTGCATTTAAAGTGCAGGCAAGCCTGGCTAGTATGCGAAGCTTGTTAAAAAAATAAATACGCTAAGCTCCCTGTTTTGCGAAGCAAATAGGTAGGGCATGCGGCCTTCTTTACAAACCGATAATAAAAAGTATCAAAATATTTAATACTTTTAATATTATTTGCAAGCCCACGCCTGTTGGTATAACAATGTCTGCAGTACCGATATTGTAAGCCCCGATTATTTTTAATAACATCAACATAGATATGACGTATTGTTTAGGCATAAAAGTAAAAGAAGGCTTGGTAGGTATTTCTGATACCCGTATTACCGCAGGCACAAGTACTTCGATAAAGAAAAAAGTTTTTGTGGTACAAAACGATAATAACAGTTTTTTTATAATGACCAGTGGCCTGCGATCGGTAAGGGATAAGGCAGTGCATTATTTTCAGGAGCTTATTGATAGTGGTACTGTATATAATAAATTGTATAAGGCTGTAAACGATTTTGGGCAGCAAATAAAACGGGTGGCTGATGAAGACAGCGCTGCGCTGATAAAAGCCGGCTATAAATTTAACCTGAATGCTATAGTAGGCGGGCAGCTTAAAGGCGATGATGAACACAAGTTATTTATGCTATATTCAGAAGGTAATTGGGTTGAGCTTGATGAAGGAAGCCCATACGCAATTATTGGCAACGCCGGGCAGGGCAAAGGAATATTGAACCGTATAATACGCCCAACAACTACATTACGGCAAGCATTAAAAGCAGGTTATCTTTCTTTTGATTCAACAAGGGTAAGCTCTAATGACGTTGAATTTCCAATTGATGTAGTGCTGTATAAAAAGAACAGTTTTAACATGGCTGAAAACCGCTACGAAGCAAATGAACTACAAGATATAAGTACCCAATGGAACGAAGAGTTAATAAAATCTTTAGATAAAATGCCTGAAGACTGGATGGAAAAAGCTTTTATGGATAGTAACCACACAACCCAATAAAACCAGTAGGATAAATGAAATTTAAAGTTTTCAGCCAATTAAATTATGAAGTATTAGGGCCTACCACTTTTATTTTTAACGTACAGGTAGTGCCTACCGCCAGCCAACTTATTTTAGAAGAATTACTAACCTGTGGCCCCCTTATAAAAATGGAAGAATTTACTTCATCTGCCGCAGAAGCTAGGTTTGTAAAATTATTTGTGCCAGAAAAAATGCAGTTCACTATTAATTACAGTGCTACCGTAGATTTATATTATAAAATGATAGATGAGCAGGTACTTAATACTATGGCGCCAATATTAAAGATGGATGAAGATGTGATAACTTATCTTTTCCCAAGCAGGTATTGCCAGAGCGATAAGCTGGAGAAGCTTGCCATTAAAGAGTTTGGGTACTTAAGTAATGACTATGGCAAGGCTGCTGCTATTAACGATTGGATTTATAATAATGTAGAATATTTAGGGGGCTTTACTACCTCCAGCACCTCGGCGCAAGATACATTAACCGAGCGAGTTGGCGTGTGCAGGGATTTTGCTCACCTTGGCATTGCATTATGCAGGGCATTATCTATACCTGCCCGTTACTTTACAGCCTATGCTTATAACTTAAACCCTCCAGATTTCCATGCCTGCTTTGAAGCGTATATTGGCGGACAATGGATATTTTTTGACCCGACAAAATTAGTGCCTGCCAACGGAATGGTAAAAATAGCCAATGGCCGGGATGCAGCAGATGCATCTGTGGCAAGTATTTTTGGCAATGCCTATTGTACCGCCCTGAATGTTGGTTGCATTTGCGCCGATGAAAATTTTAAGCCATTTTTTACTAAAAATATTGAAAGCCAAAAAGGTTTGTCCTATCAATAACCCTTTTGTAAAATAGTTTTAGATGCGAGTTCACTTACCGCTTCATATACTCTTATGTAGTGTCTAAATAT
>JAYVUJ010000177.1:0-13010 GCA_043788035.1 Ferruginibacter sp.
ATCTTTAACACTGCTGATTTTTTTATAAAAATATTTTTGAAACCTTAATAATAAAAAAACCTTTACAGTTGTAAAGGTTTTTTTATTATCTGCTATGTACAACCAATGCTGTTAAGTTAAGGATTTGTATGTTTGTCTTTACCTTACCTCACCCCTCTCCAAAGTAGAGGAAAGCTCCCAAGTTAAGGTCATTAAACCTAACCAATAAAAAAAATCCCTTTACAGCTGTAAAGGGATTTTTTTTATTACTTTTTATGTACCATATTAATTTTCCTGGACCTGGAAAGTAATCGGCTGGCGGCGGTATGCGTTAACATTACGCCCATTTTGTAAAGCAGGCGTCCATTTGGGACCTTTCTTTATAACTTTTACAGCTTCGTCTTCCATTCCATATCCAAATTTTGTTTCTGGGGTAACATCGCTTATGCTACCATCTTTACTTACAATAAACCTTACAATTACCTGGTAAGTACCTTGTGGAGCACCATTGTCAACCGGAGCGCTTGGGTTAAGGTTTCTTTCAAGGTACCTGCGCCATGCAGCTTCGCCACCTGGGAAAGCAGCCTCGTTTTCTACCTTGGTAAAAATCTTATCTTCATCGTTGCTTTTAGGCGCTTCTGTAATTTGAGTACCCTTGTCCTCTACGGGTGCCTGAACAATGGCAACTTTGTTTTCGCTTTCTACAGTTTTTGTACTTATTTGCGCATCTTCCTTAATTTCTTCAATCTTTTCATCAGCCTTTACCTCTTCATCTTTTACAATTTTAGGAGGTGTAAACTTAATTTGATTGATTTCTGGTGGTGGTGGCGCTTTGGGTGGCGGTGGCGGAGGTGGCGGTGGTGGAGCATCATTTTTCTTTATGTCTGCCAGCTGCGTATCCAGCACTTCTAATACCTCAGGCCTATTCCTGTTGATACCCTTAACCAAAACAAACGTTAGTATGATTAAAAAAATCACACCACTAGTTATTAAAATAGCTTTTGTAATACGCTTATTGTATGTTTTTCTAAGGTCATAAGCGCCATATTGCTTATTTTTACCCTCAAAAATAATGTCGAGGATATCTGCGCTTAAAATTTTATTTATATCCATTTTAAAATGATTTGTGTTAAGATTCTAAATTCAACAAATTCCATAAATTATTTGATGCCATTTGCCGATTCAGTCATTTTAATTAATTGAGCTTCTGTATCACTCATATCAACTTCTGCATAGTGACCTGGCGGTATTTGATTGATAGACATCTCATCCAGCACATCTATAGCATTTTTAAAAGTAGCATCTTTATCAGATTTGATGATGTACATCAAATCCCCAATTGGAGTAGACTTCTTTTTAGTTAAAATCACGTCCCTGATATCTTTAAAATTGCTGCTCTTAAACTGAGAAGATGCTTCTGTTGGCGATAGTTCTCCAAAATAGTAATACACCTGGTCATTTTTGCCTAATAATAAAGTCATGGCACCAGAGTTTTTCACTTTTTGTTGATTTTCCGGATCATCTTTTGGTTCATTCAAATTCATGGCAGTTGCCTGGTTCATGGTAGTGGTGAATACAAAAAAAGTAATTAAAAGAAATCCTAAGTCAACCATTGGAGTAAGGTCCACCCTGGTAGACTGTTTTTTTGCTTTTTTGACGCCGGGCCCCTTTTTATGCCCACCGCCGCCAGTATCTACATCTGCCATATCGGTAATTTTTTATTCGCCTGAAATAATTTAAGGCAAAAGTTTACAATTATTTTTTATTAGCTGCTGCTGATGCATTTGCCAATTCTGAGCCTGCAGGAGGTGCTTCCGAATTGGTTACAACCTTAAACTTGTAGATATCATTCTTTTTAAAAGAATCTTTGATATCTTTAAAATTTGGGTACTTAGCCTGGTTATCTCCTTTTACTAACAAGTTGAGCTTATCCATATTTTCACCCTTATAGCTATCAACCACTCCACGTATCCAAACTGTCAGTTCATTATTTGTACTGTCAATAGGTATACCTGGTAATTGCGCAGCAGCAGGTGGTATAGCTAAATCCAGATAGCTTTTTAACTGGCTAAATGGAACGCCTATGAAGTCTAACTTTCTTAATTTAGTTATTTCTGCAGCATTTAATCCTAAAGCCTTAGCAGTGTTAACATTATCGATGATAGCATTTTTATGCGATTTATCTCCAATCATCAAAAAAACTTTGCCTTCTTTTGTAAGGGTAACAAGTATCGCTTCGTCACTGGCTACCTTGGTAGATACTGATGATGGCGTCATTACGGCTACAGCTTCCGGAGGCTTGGTTTTTGTTGTCAAAATAAAGAAAGACAGTAACAAAAACGCAACATCGCACATCGCAGTCATATCTATATGCGTACTCTTACGCGGTAATTTAGCTCTAGACATTTTTATAGATTTTAATATTTACTAAGAAACAAAATTTACTTTTTTCCATACATTATTTGTAAAGAGAAGCAAAACTTTGTGTTAAAGTAAAACCAGATTCATCTATACCATAAGTAATTCCATCTATCCTTGTAGTAAAGATGTTGTAGAAAATAATAGAGAAAGCTGATGTACCGATACCTAAAGCAGTATTATACAAGGCTTCAGAAATACCCTGAGATAATTTACCAGCAGCACCGCTACCACCATCTCCTTCACCTAAGGCAGAGAAAGAACGTATCATACCCAGTACAGTACCCAACAAACCTAATAGAGTTGCTACAGATGCAATAGTTGATAAGAAAACAAGGTTTTTTTCCAGCATAGGCAATTCCAATGCAGTAGCTTCTTCTACTTCTTTTTGGATGGCCATTACTTTTTGGTCAGTATCCAATTCAGTATTGTTTATCATTTCTTTGTAGCGATGAAGACCAGCCTTCATTACATTGCCTACAGAACCTTGTTGCTTGTCGCATTCTGCAACTGCTAAATCAACATTTTTGTTAGCTAAATGGTATTGTACTTTACGGATAAAATCTGCATTGCTACCTGTACCTGTTGCTTTGGAAATAGTTAAAAACCTTTCAATAATAAAAGTTAAAACAGTAAGGAAACATCCAAGAAGGATTGGCACGATAATACCTCCTAAATACATATTATACAATGAATTTTTAGCACCTGCATGATCTGGCCAAAAAAAGCCAGTGCCAGGGCGTGCAAAGTTTGAAGCATTTCCAAGTATTACCCTCCAGATAAAAAATCCAGCTAATACACACACTAATGGTGCCACCCAAGAAATAGAATTACCAGACTTTTTTGCCTGTACCGATGTAGATGGTTTTACAGTTGCAGTTGATTTTGTTTCTGCCATGACGTTGAATTTTTAAAAAGTTTAGTGTAAATTTTGTTTGCTTAAAGTTTTGTTTTGCAATGCTAAGTAAAAAAAGTATTTCAACAATCAATATTAACAGAATAATATTTTTCGATGAAGCACAAGTTAATAAAATAATTGAATGAAACAACCCCAGAGGATTTATTTTATAAGTTTTTATAAGGAAGATGGGGAACCTTTTGGATTTTAAAGTTTGGACAAGCGTATGAACAAATAATTATCTTTTTTAAAGAAGTTAAAACTACCTATTATTAGGTGCAATCACAAAAGTATATAACAAAATTTAATTACTTTTATTCGTAGCGCAAAGCTACTATCGGGTCGAGTTTTGCTGCTTTGTAGGCAGGGTAAAGCCCTGCAACTAAACCCACTAATGTACAAACTACCACACCAGCAAGTACCCATAGCCATGGTACTACAAAACCGGTTTTTAATAAAAGCGCAACGATATTGCCAACCAGTATGCCTGCAACAATACCAACTACGGCACCCATCAGGCTTATTAATATTGATTCCCACAAAAACTGCGCCCTTACATCGGCCGCCTTGCCACCTAACGATTTTATTAGCCCAATCTCTTTTGTGCGTTCGTTTACTGCTACCAGCATAATGTTCATTAAGCCAATAGCCGCGCCTATTAGGGTTATAAGGGCAATGGCCATTGTGGCGTACTGTAAAAAGCGCAGATTTTTCATTAGCGATTCCGCAAAGCTATCGCTTTTGTCTACATAAAAATTATCTTCTTCTTTTATGTCAAGTTTTCTTACAGGCCTAAATATACCCTTGGCCTCACCAATTGCAACCTCCATCATTTTAAGGTCGGGCACCATTACTGCTATGTTGTAAGATTGGTTTTCTGCACCAAAAATGCGGCGAATATTATTGTACGTTGTTATCGCAACCTTATCTGCATTCATAAAAGCGCTGCTGCCCTTATCTTTTAATATTCCAATTACACGGTATTTATTTCCGGCCACAGTTATCGTTTTATCCAATGCCAGCGCTGTATTTTCGCCATATAATTTTTGGGCAATTACATTACCAAGCACGCATACGCTCCTGCCGCTTTCCACATCTGCTTCATTAAAATCGCGCCCTGCAGATAGCTCGTACCCATTAAGCGCAAGGTAATTTTCGTCGCCCCCTGTTACCCGTATATCGGGATTTGTTTTTTTTGTTTCGTTGCTAACTATTACGCCGCTTGGGCCAGATAAAGCTATACCCACTTTTGCCGGAAAGCTATATCTTTCTTTAAAAGCACGTGCATCATCTAAGGTTATAAGCTTTCCTTCGCTTGATGCCCGTACCACTTCTTTACGGTTCGATTTTTTGGCATCGCCCCTGCCCGGGCCGCCGCCAAAACGTATAGTTCTTTCTTTAAAACGTATGCTGAAGGCATTGGCACCCATGGTTGAAAAACTTTGGGTAAGGCTTTGGTTAATTGCCTGTATTGCGGTAATAATCGCTATAAGCGCCATAATACCCAACGCAATAATAATAACGGTAATGGCCGTACGCAAACGGTTGCTTTTTATGGTGCGATAAGATAATGCTATGGAGTCGCCTGTTTTCATGCCTTTTAAATTAATACTAAGTTAAAGCGCAAAAGCTATACCCATGCCGAAAATTTATAAACGGTATATTAGGCAGGCGCAGGCAATAATTTAAAAAGAAGCTGTACGTTTTTTTAAGCAGTATTTTTGTTTGCCCAGCTAATACAAAGCCCTATGGAGCTTCATAGGCGGCGCACTCTTTTACATTGGTTTTTCAGGGATCTTTTACCGCAATTATTTATAGAGAAGAGGTTTCGTTTTTTTAAAAGGTTTTGCATTTCGACAAAACGTTGTGTATTTTAAAGAAAAGTTTCGCCCTTTTCCCGAATTATTACATTCAATAATTAGGGTACAATGCCGTTAAGTTAAGACCTTTCGGCTACTTTGCAGAGGGTTAGGGTCATGTAAAGACAAAGATGTAAATGCTTAACTTACTCGCACTAAATTATGGTAGCAAATGGAGGAGGTGCTGCAAAAAGGTATGCCGTAAAAGGGAGTGACACAACAATGATCACAAAAGCTGCTGTATTTACCAGGACAAAAAAATTGAAAAGTTTACATCACCATTATATTAGCTGTTGTATTATTCTGGTTTTGTAAGCCACCATTGGTTACCGAATTTATCTTGAAAACCTGCACTGCGGCCGTATTCCCTGTTGGCTAAGCCTTGCAGGCATACTGCGCCATTTGCCATTGCTAAATGATATATTACATCTATATTTTCAACCTGCAAATACATCCCGGCAGGAAAATGCGCATAATGCCCCGTAGCATCTGTAAACAGTATAACGGCTTTGCCAATAACCAGCTCGCCATGCTTTAACCCGCCGCCCTCTCTTGGCAACATCATGCGTTCTTCTGCATTAAAGACTGCTTTCATAAAATCAATAAACGCTTGCACCTTATCAATAATTAAATAAGGCATTATAGGAAGATAATAATCTGGTGTTGCCATGTATTAATTTTTTAACAAAAGCCACTGGCTTATACTTAAAGTGTAAACAGCGAAATTATGCAGAAAAAATTATTTGCCCATACTTATTGCTTTAAAATTTACTGGTATGCCTTACGGTTATTTATAAAGCCAATAATGATAAAAATAAACGAAGGCAGGTACTTACCGGAGTAGGATAAAGCTGTCTTTTTTAAATAGCTTTTCCCCAAGGTCGCAAATAGCTTCCATGATGTACACATAGCTTCCGGCAGCTTGAGGGGAGCCTTTGTAAGTGCCATCCCAACCCATGCTCCTATCATTTGGAGAAAAGTTATTGCGTTGAAAAATTACCGTGCCACTCCTATTGAAGATGATGAATGTAGAAATAGTTTTTATGCCAAAAGTTTTTGGGTAAAAAATATCGTTTAAATTATCGTTATTAGGCGTAAATGCTTTAGGGATAAATAAATAAGCATACCTGCATTCTACAGAAATTATAACACTATCAAATGCCACACAGCCACTATCTGAGGTTACTTGTACCACATATGCCTGCGAGCGGGCTGCAATGCCGGTTGGTATGTTGCAATTATTACAGCTTAACAAATCAGATGGCGTCCAAAGGTAGCTGCTTACATTATTGCTATAAGTTGGTGCAAACCTATAAGTAGCATCTTTTGGATAACTTGCATCGGGCCCGGCATTAACCGTTGGGCTTGACTTTACAATTACATTTACTGTAGTACTGCTACTATTGGATGTGCAACCGGTAGAGTCGTTTAAAGTAGCCGTATAGGTGGTGCTTTGTAATGGAGAAATTGATGGGCTGTAAACTGTTGTGCTTGATAAGCCATTTGCCGGCGACCATACAATTACTTTTCCCTTAGGCGCTACCTCAACAGTTGCGGTTTGCTGCGGGCAAATAAATACATTAGCCGGCGTTATAGTGGCTGTAAATGGCACGCTTACAATAATGCTGATACTATCTTTTACGCTACAGTTATTGGTATTAGTAGAAGTGGCATAAAATTTTGTGGATAACAAAGGTGTTGCCAGTGTTGTATCGCATGTAACACACGAAAGCCCTGCCGCTGGCGACCATAACAATGGGCTGTTATGAAAAGCAACTAATGTGTCAGTTAAGCCATAACATAAGGTATCGCTTTTAGATAATAGGTGCAAAAAAGGCACTGAAAAAACAGTAACGTTTTTAACCAATGAATCCTTACAGCCATTAATATCTATACCAACTAATTTTATATTGTAGCTGCCTCCACTGGCATATTGCAGTGGTGCCGGCTGGTAAAGCGTATCATTTACAACAGCATTTCCATAGTTCCAATACCATAAATGTATAGAGTCGGCTGCAATAAATGGGTTTGAATTATTGGTAATGGTTAAGGGGGTGTTTAAACAAACGGATGCAGGAACCGTAAAATCGAGGTTTGGCCCTTTTACCAGTATTTGCCTGTTTAGGGTAATAGTATCACGGCAGCTGCCCTGGCCGTTATCTATTACAACATAATTATTATTAAACCTACCTAATATGGTGGTTTTTACCGCTATAGCATCGCTGGCTGGCGGGCCAACGGTTGTGCCTACAACACTCCAGGTATATTGCGCACTTGCATTGGTATAATTATTACTAATTGAAAAATTTACATTGCTGTTTTTGCATACAGCAGTATCTGGACTAAAGAGTGCTGGCGTGGCTGTGTAAATTGTTTTTGTAATACTATCAGCGCAACCACTAACCCTATCCTGAACAAATAGCTTTGTTGCAAACATCCCTGGTATTGGAAAAGGATGTGATTTTATTGAATCGCCGGAAGATGAAGTAGTGTCTCCAAACGTCCACAACCTGTCGGTAGATTTACCGCTACTGGTATCGGTAAACAAATAGGTATTTTTATTGCTGCAGTTATTGGCATAAGAAAATTTTGCAATGACGCCAACAACTACCACTTTAATTCTTAAAAAAGTGCCAGGGCACCGGTTAAAATATGAAACAACGCCTATATTTTTAATACCCACGGTAGTAAATTTATGTTTTACAATAGTATCAGTAGTGGTTACATTTGGCGTTCCATCTCCAAACTGCCAATAATAACTATTCGCATTTGTTGCTCTGGCAACAAGCACTACGCTATCGGAACCACAAACAGAATCTTTTTTTGAATAGGCAACACCGTTTATTGGAGGCGTACCAAAGTATAGCTGATTAAATTTAAGGGTATTTGAACAGCCTTCGCTGGTAATTACTGATAAAGTAGGATAATGCCCACCCACTGCACCATATGTTTGCGTAGTTGTGCCTGTAGTTGTTGTAAACGGGGGCGTACCATCATCATAATTCCATGTATAACTTGTTACGGAAGAACCTGCAGGCAAGGTAACGTTACTCGTAAAGACAACAGTTGCTGGTATGCACCCATTCGTTCTGTTTGTAAACCCGGTAACAGGCAATTGCATTACGGCAATACTTTTACTGGCAGTAGCAACACAACCGGCATTATCCGTAGTTTTTAACGTAACATTATTGGTGCCAAAAGCCGCAAATGAATGGCTTATGGCGTTTGTAGCAATATCGGTAACAGGAGTGCCATCCGCAAAGTCCCATTCGTAATTAGCTATTGGGTTACTGCCGGTGCCGGTAAAATTGATAACGCCCGGATGGCAAATATAATCTCTGTCCACAGCAATACTTACCGTGCCTGCTGGGTTTACAAAAATAGTTTTAGAAACACTTAAGGTCGTATTTTTAAAAATTGCAACTAGTTTTATAGTATAAGAACCTGAATTGGAATAGGTGCTGGACTGGCCAGGCTGGTCACCATATGTGCCATTACCAAAATCCCAAATAAAATTTATTGGGTTTCCAGTACAAGCCTGCGTAAATATCACTGTAGAAGGAGCACAAAATAAGTTGTTACTAGTTGAAATTGTAAAATCAACTGTTTGGCAGGTAGCATTTAGAGCGATAGAAAAAAAAAGAAAAGGAAAAAAAAGTTTGGTCATTTTCAAGTGTTTCAATATTTAAAGTTGCCTTTTAATTCAGGGTTTTGGATTATATATAACACAATAATCAACTAAAAAATAAAGTTAAGCATAACTTATAAAATCCCGGGCAATAACCGCACCAAATAAATATTAAAGGCTATTTAAAAATATTTGCGGACAATTAGGTTGCAAAGCCGTTTAATCATACATAATATTTAAAAGGCAAAAGCTTATCATCAAACAAACTGCCACATTCCTTAAAGCATCATAATCATTTACTGTTAAACAGATATTTACTTTAAGTATTAAAGTTGCTTATTACTTTACTATTGCTTACCGCCAGTTAATTTATTAAGCTGGGCAAACGGCTGCTCAGAGATACTAAAAACGGTGCCGTGCCTGGTTCCTTTTGGAAAACTTATTTCAGCCGAGATATCTTTCCAATTTTTTAAATCCGCAGACATAACCGCACCATATTTCCCTTCTGCATATTTATCAAAGTACACTATTTATTTGTTGTTAAGCTTAATAGCAGTAGGCCCTTCAGCCCAAAATTTGCCTGTTATGGGCGCAGATGGCGCACTATAGCCTTTGTTTAGATGATAGCTGGTTGCAATGCGGATATTTTTTGAGGCACTGGTTTCAATGTTTCATCTTTTTAGAATAGGAGGTATTTATTGGCCGCTTTTTGAATAGTGGCATCTATTAGATTAAAACCCTTGTCATACAAAATTTTAGCAGTTGTAAACGTATTGAAATCTTTAGTGGTTACATAGTATATCCGGTGGTTGTATGTATCAACGCCTCTGGTATCACCAGCACTAAGCCTGCCAGGTATTGTTGTGGTCCAATAAACCATGTAATTTTTGCTGGGCGCATCATAAATAATTTCCGGTGCCCAGCAATTCAATGCCTCTGGCTCATGCTGCATAACGCCTATAAACTTTTACTCAGTCCAGTTTACCAAATCTTTTGAGCTGGCATAGCCTATGCCTTTATCTTTCCAGCTCACCGGCCATACCATGTGGAACAAGCCGTCGCCGCCTTCGATGATGCAAGGGTCACGCATCAATTTATCGTTACTTATAATTGGCGTATTAAAGGGACTGTCATTTTTTAAGGCGGTCCATTTATACCCATCTTTACTGTAAGCCAGGTGCAGCCCATCTTGCCCATTATCCCTAAAAGATGCAAATAGCAATATTTTATTTTTTAATGGCGGCTTTGCATAATTACCCTGGGATAAAAGCATTACTAAAACAAGGGAATAAAATTTTTTCACGAAATAGTATTAAGTGTAACCATCAATAAAAGAAAATTCAATGAAGTCAGAAATTATTTTGAAACGAGTATTAACTGCGCTGGTTGCAAGCCCATGGCAGTTGCTTTTACAATAATATTTCCCCCTGTATTATTTGAGCGTATTACTGCTAAACACAAGCCGTTAAAAGCTTTACGCTTGTTATCCTTAAAGCTTTCCAGGCTTGTCTGGCTTCCATTATCTACCGCTGTAATGCTGCCTGTGCCACTCACATTAAATTGTATTTGGTTTGCAGCATCCGGTACCAGGTTGCCTGCTTTATCAACTACTTTTACTGTTATAAAACTTAAGTCTTCGCCTCCGGCAGATATGGTGCTCCTATCTGCTATTAGCTCAATCTTATCGGCTGGGCCTGCTGTTTTTACTTCTTTGGTGAGTACTACTTTTCCATTTTTGCGGCTTACCGCTTTGATGGTACCGGGCTCAAATATTAAGCGCCACATTACATGCAGCGAGTCGCCTTGCTTCTTTTTTATGCCAACGGATTTTCCATTTAAAAATAGCTCCACCTCATCTGCATTATTATAGTAAGCCCAAACATCAATGGTTTGCCCTGGCTTCCAGTTCCAATGCGGTAGCAGGTGCAGCACCGGTTTATCCGTCCAAACGCTTTGGTATAAATAGTAAGCATCTTTGGGAAAACCAGCCAAATCGATAATACCAAAATAACTGCTGCGGGCTGGCCATGGGTAAGGCGTTGGTTCGCCTATATAATCAAAGCCGGTCCACACAAACATGCCGGAAACATGTCTTTGATTTTCAAATACTTGTAAGGTTTCTTCGTGGGTACTGCCCCATGGTGTAGCGCAATTTTCGTAAGCAGAGCAGGTTAAATTGGCATTACCAGCTGGTAAGGCTGCATCCCACCGGGTAGGCCATCGGCGAATGCTATCGCTTGGCATATCGTATTGCCCCCTTGTTTGCAGGGCAGATACGGATTCTGTGCTAATAAAAGGCTTACGACCCCATCGGGCAAAAACGCCTGCCCATGCATTATGGTTATAGTTGTAGCCTATCAAACTTGTAGGCTCGCCCGGCAATAATTTTGATGTAAGGCTTATGTCGTTGTTAGCAGTAACGGTTGCCCTTGTAGTATCCAGGCTTTGCACAATTTTTACTAAGTCCGCAACAATCCGTTTGCCACTAACATCTGTTGAATCTCCCCATTGCTCGCCTACTTCGTTGCCTACGCTCCAGATAAAAACAGATGGGTGGTTCCGGTCTCTTAGCAACTGGTCTTCCAAATCTTTTTTATGCCATTGCACAAACTCAAGGTGATAATCCAGTTTATTTTTTCCTTTCTCCCACATATCGAAAGCTTCGTCCATTACTATGAAGCCCATTTTGTCGCAAAGATCTAATAGCTGCGGTGCCGGAGGGTTGTGTGAGGTACGGATGGCGTTGCAGCCCATGGCTTTTAATATTTCCAGTTGCCTTTGTGCGGCTCTTACATTGAATGCGGTGCCGAGGCAGCCTAAATCGTGGTGGTTGCATACGCCGCGGATCTTTACATGTTTTCCGTTAAGTATAAAACCGTTGTCTATATCAAATTTGAAGGTGCGTATACCGAAGGTGGTTTCATATTCATCTACTATTTTCTTATCTACAATTATTTGTGTAACTGCCTTGTATAAGTAGGGTGATTCAATACTCCATAAATGAAAATCCTTAACTGAAAAAACATCTTGAAATTCTTCATCCGAAGATAATTCCTCTTCTTGCCTTTTAATTGCGGAAGCCGTTGCACTTTTCCTCAATGTACTTATGGAAGAGATGCCTGCCACCGTTTTCTTTTGAGAAATAATTTTATTCGCTGAATCGTAAATAATAATATTAACCGAATAATTTCCACCTATCTTTTTACCGCCTTGTACTCTGGTAACAATATTAACTTTTGCAGCTGTATTAGTTACCTCAGGCGTTGTAATATAGGTACCCCAATCTGCCACTGCAACCTTATTAGTTTTCTGCAGCCAAACATCCCTGTAAATACCGCTGCCACTATACCAGCGGCTGTTGGGCTGTTGATTGTTATTTACTTTTACTACCAGTATATTTTTTTTATTATAGAGAAGAAAAGAATCAAGTACATATTGAAAAGAGATATAGCCATTGGGACGATAGCCTAATAAATGCCCATTTAACCAAACAGTACTGCGGCAATAAACCCCATCAAAATGGAGGGAGATATTTTTGCGGATATCTGCCAACGGAACTGTAAACTCTTTACTGTACCAGCCCATGCCGCCACGCAATGCTCCGCCGCCAGTACCTGTGGGGCTTGTTGAATCAAAGGGGAGTTCTATGCTCCAATCGTGTGGCACATTTAAGGTACGCCAGCTTTTTTCGTTTACTTGTAGCTGGCTATAATCATGTGTGCTGTCTATAATAAATTTCCAATCTTTATTAAAGTTTTCTCTTGTTCGTTGGGCTGATACGGAAAAGCTAATGACCAGCATTAAAGCTGTATAACAAAATAGTTTATTCATATATTTTTGCTGAAATTTTGTGCAAGTTTTTTATGATTACCCAAATATAAATTTGTTAAAAGTAATGGACGAATATGTTTCGTATTTTTACCATTAATAAAGCTGGTCCATACAAGCCTTACAAAAGTTAATAAAAGATCATTAAAATTAAAGTACAAATACCGCCTCACTGTCTTCTAATGGCGGATTATTAAGGTAGGGTAGTTGGATGGCCTTTAATAATTTCGCAGGGCATGCAACCCTTTTCTAGTGCAGTATTAATGCTTTGGCTACTATCGTGGGCAGCACAAAAAAAGAAGATTATCCTAAGCAGCAAAGCACAATATGGAGCGATATTTTATTTATGGTTTTCAATACCTACGGGCAACTGGTAAAGTAAACTATGGCTACAAAAAAA
>JAYVUJ010000178.1:0-8331 GCA_043788035.1 Ferruginibacter sp.
ACTATTTTGGCAAGGGATAAAAGCTGTCGTCATCATCAGCTCATCGTACCTGGCTAATAAAAAATTACTTCCCCTTGATTGTAATTCCAATACAGGAAACGGCAGCCCGAGATCAGCATCATCTTCCTAAACTACATGTAGTATAATGTTGTTGTAATTTCTATCTTCGCTATGCTTGTGCGTTACCCAGTCGGATGATTTTATGTGCAGCTCAATATTACCGGCCCATGTAGTGTCCGCTACTTTTATTTTCGCTTCTAAAAAGTCTGACCCCTGGTTGGTGTTGAATTTACCGGGATAAATTATTTGCAGAGCATCGCCATCAATGGTGGTTAGTATATTGTTGTTATAGTACGGAAATTGCCAGATGTACTGGAGTAAGCGCGCTGTCATGGTACAAATGATTATCGTTTAGGGTGATTTGGTAACAACAAATCCAGAGTAAGCTACAACCTAATTTTAAGATAGCAAAAGCGCCTGCACTACCCTGCTTACCGGCAAGCCCATAACATTGTAAAAATCGCCGTTTACAGCTTTAATGCCCACTACGCCAATCCATTCCTGGATAGCGTAGGCGCCGGCTTTATCGTAAGGCTTGTATTTATCTATGTAAAAAATTATTTGCTCCTGCGTTAGCGTATAAAATTCAACGGAAGTGGTATCTGCAAAAGCAATTTCTTTACCGTTATCCAATATAACTACGCCGGTTATTACGCTATGCTGGTGGCCGGATAATTTAGTTAAGATAGCAATTGCATCAGCCCTATCTTTCGGCTTGCCAATCACTTCATCATTCAGCACTACAATGGTATCTGCCGCAAGGATGGGTATTTCAATATTGTTTGCCTGCTGCACCGCCAAAGCTTTATTACGGGCAATGTGGATGGCGATATCCTGCACTGATAAACCGGCAGGATAAGATTCGTCGGTTGATTGTATGATGACCTCAAAGGGAACTTCTGCCCACTCTAATAATTGCTTGCGGCGCGGCGATTGAGAGGCGAGGATTATTTTTTTTATGGATGGAGGCATAGCCATTTAAAAATTAAAAATTGAGAATTGAGCATCGAATAGCTTTGTGGACATTGACAGCTTGGCCAACAAATTGAAAAAACAATAAACCATACACCATGAACTCCCTAAATGAACAGCCTAAAAAACATAATAGATAAAATACCGCTTAGCATTACCAGTTTTATGAGGCTGCTTATTGAATGGTATTGGGGGGTGTTTTGGGCAACGTATAGTTTGCGCAATATCCAAATTAAGGGCAGCACCACCAGCAATAAGCAATACAATGCCGTTAACCGCCAGCCTAATTGAAAAGCATAAAATTGCATGATGGCTAAAGCGCCTATCAGTACCACAAGCCATACGCCTGCAAACACTTTGCTGCTGGGTACTCCCCAAACTATAGGCATTGTTTTGCAATTATATTTTGCATCGCCTTCCATGTCTTCAATGTCTTTTACTACTTCTCTTATCATCGAAATAATAAAGGCAAAACTGCCGTACAATACCGCAAACTTAAATATACGTTTGCTAGCGGAAGATATATCCGGCGACAGGCTGGCAGCAAAATCGTAGCTGTGGTTGGTGGCAAAATAAAGCACCAAAACCGTCCAAGCTGTTAGTAAAGAAATGATGATGTTGCCGGATAATAATTTCTTTTTAAACGTGGTGGAATAAAACCAAAGCAACAACGTGCAAAGGATATTTACAATAATTATAACAAAGCTCGTTTTAAAAGAAACATACAAACTGATGATAAGCCCAAGTGTTGTAATGCACCAATGCAGTAATATTGCCCAGCGGCGGTTGATGATTTTTTCAACCACCATTTTGTGCGGCTTGTTTATCTGGTCTATGTTAATGTCGAAATAATCGTTGATGATATACCCTGCCGCGGCAATAAAAATTGAAGTGGCCATCAATAAAAAGAAGAGTGGCTGTGTAAGCTTATGATCAAGCTTATAGTAGCTTTCAGGCAATGAGGGTAGTATGATACAATAATAGAACAGCGATTGGGTAAGCGCAATAAATACGAGGTTAGGCCACCGTACCAAACGAAAAAAGGCAAATAATAATTTCATGCTGTATTGCGGTTAAGGAATCAGGCATCACAAAAAATGGACACTTTATTATTTAGACGGAACAGTTGAATCAAGGTCCCAATGCCCGTTTAACTTTAATACTTTTTCAATTACGTCTCTACCGCAGCCTTTGCCGCCAATTAAGGGAGAAATGTATTTAGATATTTGTTTCACTTCATTTACCGCATCGTAAGGGCAGCAAGGCAAGCCAACCAATAACATCGGCGCATGGTCGGGTATGTCGTCGCCCATATACAAAATTTCTTCCCACTTTAAATTATTATCTGTAACATATTGTGTAAGCGCTTGGCTTTTATTTGTTTCGCCTAAATAAACATCTTGTATACCAAGCCCGTTAAGCCTATCTTTTACGGGTGTTGATTTACCGCCGGAGATAATTACCACCCTATACCCTTTTTTAACCGCCAGTTGAAGCCCGTACCCATCTTTGCTGTTCATGCTGCGGGCCATAGTGTTTTGTTCTATCAGCAGCAAATCTGTTGCCAACACGCCATCAACATCAAATACAAAAGTTTTTATGGGCTTAAATAATGCTAAAATATTCATGTTGGTTGGGTAAATTATTTAAAACTGTACAAGTGGTAATATAAATTTGTTGCCACTTATTTTTTCTGGCTATCACGCCATTCGTACACCCAGCTGCTTTGTATCATTTCCAAATGCCCTTCTGTGCTTTGTTCTTTGGTGCCTGCAAAATTCGGTATTTCCAACACCCATTTTTGCAGGTCGGTAAAGCGGATGCGGTATATCCTGCCTTCGGTAAAGTCATCGCCAAAACGTTCATGCAGCTTCATAGCTATATCTTCATAATCGTTCCAGTTAATGGGAGGCTCAAAAGTCATTGTATAGTATTTTGAAGTTTGGTATTAGTTGGTCAAGCAACAATCAATTAATGGCTACTCGCCCAAAAACTGGCTTTGGTCAGGCAATGTAACTACAATTTCGCCATCACCTGGCTGCAAAATACATTGGCAGCTTAAGCGGCTGTTAATCCTTGGGCTTATGGCCCTGTCTATAAAATCTTCCTCTCTATCGTTCAGCTCTTCCAAAAATCCATCGCCCATTTCTACATACACATGGCAGGTACTGCAGGCACAAACGCCACCGCAATTATGGTGTAGGTTAATATCATTTTTTAAAGCCACTTCCAAAAGCGACTGCCCATCTTCCACATCAGAAAACGTTATTGGGGCCAGGCCTTTTTGTTGAAATTTATAGGTTATTGTATACATATTTGTAAAGTTCGGGATGCAAACGTACAGTAGAATTACCAATTATGGAAAACTTATGCTGGGGCGGTCATGATAAAAGAATTATCGGGCGTTAAAATAAATCTTTTTGCAGGCCTTAATTGGCGAGTTTTTGGGCGCCCGGGCGGGCTATATACTACAATCTTTTTTTGCGGAGGCCGACAAAAAAAGAATTTTCGCTGCTCTCCCTGGCGCTTCAATCCGAAGCCCTTTTACATTCTCGCACAATTATTGATTTGTTAGCAGGTAGCAGCGTTTGCTTTTGGAAATGACTGCATTCCCAATTTTTGGTTATTATTGTTTTTTTTAAATCAACAATTGGTGGTTGTAACTAAACGGATAAACACTACGTGGCATTTGCAATAACAGTTTTTATCTGCTATAAAAAGGTAGCACCTAAGGCGCACATAAAAACGAAAATTTACAAGGGCCCAACGGTAACGTATACTTTGTAATAAAAAATCATTTCGCTATTTTTCACCTTTAACAGGTTAAATAATTTATGAAAAATACCAGCCCCCGCATATCAATACTTTTTATACTTGCAATAGGTTGTATGTTCAGCAGTTGCCACAACAGCAAAGAAACTGATGACTTAAAAAGTAAAAAAGATACCAGTATAAGGCAAACCGTTAAAATAGAACAAAAAGTTGCGCCCAACAGGGGTCCGGTCATTAATATCATGGATACGGTTTCTACCAAACAACTGGTGCTTTGTATAAGCGACAGTGCTGCCAACAGCAGCCGTATATCTATGAAGCTTTCACAGATATATGGCGTAAAACTGGCAGCGGCTATCAAAAAGAATAACCTTAAAATTATTGGCCCGCCAATGGCCTGGTACAAAAGCCAGCAGGCACCTTTCTTTTTTGAAGCAGGGTTTCCGGTAGATAAAAAACCAGCCAAACTACCAGCAGGCGTACTCATTAAGCAAATAGGCACAGATAGCGTAGTAATTGCCCATTTTTACGGTCCGTACGACCTTACAAGCCAAGCCTACGCTGCTTTACAAGATTGGATGAAAGACCGAAAAAAAAAGCAGCTGCAACCACCCTATGAAATTTATGTAGATGACCCAATGGAAAAAAATGGCCATTTAAAAGACCCTTACAAAGTACAGACGGATGTAGTGTTTACGTGGAAATAGACACACAGATGTGGCGGTTGATAGCTGATTATGCGTATTTTCTGACAGTTTTGTACTGCAAAAAGCTTAGTAAACTGCCTAAGGCAAATAGAATAGGTGAATTAATAAAATCCGCTTTCATCCGTTCCATCAGCGTTTCTATAAAATTTCATCTACAGATTGCATAATGCTATCGGTCATCTTTAAATAAATATTATGGATGGCAGGGTAATCGGCCAACAAACGCAGGTGCCGTTGCAATGTCTTGATATCTTTCCTCACCGCAGGACCAGTCCGCATTTCATCTGGCATATTATAACGGAGGCGCAGGGCGGTTTCTTCTATCAGCGGCAGTAATAATTTAAAATCCGCACCTTCGCGCTTACAATAATCTGCCGCTAAAAAATGTAAATGATTAGTAAAATTATTAACTAAAACAGCTGCCACATGCAAGTTTAGCCTTAGCTGGTCGTTTGCCCTGCTTACATTTTGCGATAAAGTTTGCGCAAATTCCTCAAGTATAACTAGTGCATCGCCTGTGTTAGCATCTATCAATAATGGAATGTTTAAAGGTTGCGGCAGTATGTTTTTATTAAGGCTTTGTAAAGGATACATAACGCCATAACTACTGCTAAAATCTTTAAGCACATCTTTTGATACAGAGCCAGCAGTATGTACAACGATTTTATTATCAAGGTAATAAGACTTGTCAAAACCCGTCATCGCATCGTCTGAAACCGCTAATAAGTAAAGGTCTGCATCCCTATCCATGGTACCGCCGTTATCTGTAAACGGGCATTCCAATTCATCCGCCAAAATTTTAGCACTATCTTTTTTACGGCTTACAACCTGCAATACTCCGTGACCGCATTGCTTGATGCGCCGTCCTAAAACAGTGGCTACATTTCCTGCACCAATAATTACAACCTTCATGGTATTATCTTTGTTAGATATGAAATTAAAGGAAAATTTAGCAATAAATTACATTAGGGCAAAATTGAAATTAATATCCCTGGTATCTAAACGAAAGGCAGCAGAAAAAACATTTAATTTATTTTGTACTCCATTTATTAAATCGATTGATAGGTCGCCAGCAATTTTTTCATCAGCAGAAATATTAAATTTTACTTATAACGGATTAAAAATACAGTGTTACCGCTGGAACAAAGACAAGCCCTATAAAATACTTATACTGCACGGCTTTGGCAGCGCCGCTCATAATTTTCATCAGTATGTAAGCGCCTTTGCAGGCAAGGGCTACCAGGTATTGGCAGTTGATGCGCCAGCGCATGGAAGCAGCGAAGGCAGTACAATCAATGCCATGCAATATAGCCAGGTAATAGGGGAAATTATTAAAGCCTATGGCCCAATCAACGGTTTTTTAGCACACTCATTTGGTGGCCTTGCGCTTAGCCTAGCACTAGAAAATGTAGCAACAGATGAAAATACAAAAGTGGTTTTTATAGCGCCTGCAACAGAAACTGTTACTGCCATCAATGATGCTTTTAAATTTTTGCAGATAAATGATGAAGGCATCCGCAAAGAATTTGATAATATTATTATTGAGATAAGCGGGCACGCATCGGAGTGGTTTTCTATGAAGCGTGCACTCGAAAATTGCAAAGCTGATATTTTATGGATACACGATGAAGATGACGATGTTACGCCTTTAAAAGATGCGCTGCTGGTAAAAAAAGAAGAGCATAAAAATATAAAATTCGTTATAACAAAAGGCTTGGGTCATCGTAAAATTTACAGGGATAACGCTATTAAAAATATGATTGAAGATTTTTTGTGACTCCATCATTTTAACAGTACTGTTTGCAAGAAAAATTTTGATTTTTTAATTTTAAACTAATATTGCAATTGAAGCTGCGGTACAAAACCGTTATAAAACATGCGTAAGCTTGTAGGCAAAACATGTTTTACAATAAATAAAAAGTGCCGGATAAACAAGATATACAAAGACTGAAGTAGTAAAATAAAAAATCGTTTTACTGGCTTTGTGGTAAATCAACATTGAAATAAAATCACATCCCCCTGAAACCACATTTGAAAGGCGAAGGAGAAAAATTTAAATTATGGCAAAGAATTTATTAATAGTGGAGTCCCCAGCGAAAGCAAAAACAATTGAAGCAATTTTAGGAAAAGATTTTCAGGTAAAAAGTTGCTTCGGTCATATCCGTGACCTTGAGAAAAATGACATGGGCATAGATATAAACAACAACTTTAAACCCAAATATATAGTACCTGCAGATAAAGAAAGAGTAGTTAAAGAATTAAGGGACATTGCAAAAACAAGTGGCGAAGTATGGCTAGCATCGGATGAAGACCGTGAGGGAGAAAGCATAAGCTGGCATTTGGCGGAAGTTTTAAAACTAGATCCCAAGACTACCAAGCGCATAGTTTTTCATGAAATCACCAAGCCTGCTATTGAAAAAGCAGTGAAAAATCCACGTACCATTAATATGGATTTGGTAAATGCACAGCAGGCAAGAAGGGTGGTTGACAGGCTGGTAGGTTTTGAATTAAGCCCGGTTTTGTGGAGAAAAATTGGCATGAGCGGTGGCTTAAGCGCGGGGCGTGTGCAAAGCGTTGCCGTAAAATTAATTGCAGAAAAAGAAAGAGAAATTAACCAGTTTGCCGCCGTTGGCAGCTTTAAAGTAGAGGCATTTTTAGCCGCTACCGATCTAAATAACCGGTCTGTTTCTTTTAAGGCGGAAGGTGGAAAATACACACTGGAAAATGCAGCCGAAAAATTTTTACAAAGTTGCATAGGTGCGAAATATACCGTTAAAGATATTCAGGTACGCCCGGGCAAACGAACGCCTGCAGCGCCTTTTACAACCAGTACCTTACAGCAGGAAGCCAGCCGTAAACTAGGTTACGGCGTTACAAGGACCATGCTGCTGGCTCAAAAATTATACGAAAGTGGTAAGATAACCTACATGCGTACAGATAGTGTAAGCCTGGGCGAAACGGCCATGGATGCTATTAAAACAGAAATTAAAAAAAGTTACGGCGATAAATATTTACAGGTACGCAAATACAAAAATAAAAATGAAAGCGCCCAGGAAGCGCATGAAGCCATCCGCCCAACGTACATGGAAAACCATACCGTAGGCGACATGGAACTGAACCGCTTGTACGAACTAATCTGGAAGCGTACTATAGCTTCGCAAATGAGCGATGCAGAACTTGAAAAGACAACTGCTAAAATAAATATAAGCACCAATAATGAAGAGCTGACAGCTACTGGAGAAGTCCTTAAATTTGATGGTTTTTTAAAAGTTTACCTGGAAAGCACCGATGATGATGAAGAGGAAGGCGAAGATAAAGAAGGCGAAAGCCGCTTGCCAAATTTAACTGTTGGGCAGGTGCTGGATTTTAACCAAATGACAGCAACAGAACGTTTCACCAAACACTCCGCCAGGTACACAGAAGCATCGCTGGTAAAGAAGATGGAAGAATTGGGCATAGGCAGGCCGAGTACTTACGCACCCACCATTTCTACCATTATAAAAAGGACCTACGTGGAGAAAAAAGATAAGGAAGGCGTAAAAAGAAACTTCCGTATTTTGAAGCTGAAAAATGATAAGATAGAGAAGATAATGGAGCAGGAAAATACCGGTGCTGAAAAATCAAAGCTATTCCCGACTGACCTTGGGCTGGTAGTAACTGATTTTTTAAACCAGCATTTTACCAAAGTAATGGACTATTCTTTTACTGCCAATATTGAAAAAGAATTTGATGAAATTGCAGAAGGAAAAATGCAATGGAGCACGATGGTGAAAGATTTTTATACACCCTTTCATACAGGCGTGGCACACACACTGGAAAC
>JAYVUJ010000179.1:0-7759 GCA_043788035.1 Ferruginibacter sp.
TTATAGACGGTTTTTTTTAGAAAAGGGTTGCATCCATTTATTGGCAAAATCATAAAATGTAGGCTGATATTGGTTATCCTGATAAATAATTTTGTTCAATGATATCTTTATTAGTCTATTATGAATATATATATTATCTTATATATAATAAAATAGTTTTATAAACGAATAAATATTTTTTAATGCTCTCACAATTTAGAAAAAACGTAAATATTGAAATATTAGTGTAAACAAGGGGATATTTAAAATATGGCATGCCGCGTATAAAAGATGTGATACGGTAGGCGTTTTTTAAAAGAGTACTTTGTTTTGCTTTCGCTATTTATACTTTACTATTTTTTCAACAATATTATAACTAATCCTTGTCTAAAAAAATTCGCGACATATTTATAAATTAAAAAAGATTTACCACAGTAAATTATTACAGTTGATAGCCTAACCTGCCAATGGCGTAATGGCTGGTTCTTTTAATCCACAGCAAAAAATTACCTGCAGCCGCCGCTAAATACCAGCAGCTTCAATACAACTACACCAACGCCAACTACCCAACCGTAATTGGAAGGCTTTGCATTTTTATTATAAGCCGCATCATTGCCATAAATGGTATTCCTTAAATTTTCTGGTAAGCCATTTAAGGCCGTAAGCCCACTGCTTATTTCCTTTGCATCATCGGTATCCTTTAATTGGATGGCTACGGTTAAATTAATTAAATCAACTGCAATTTTGTCTTTAAAACTATAAAACTCATCTGGCAGGTTATTTAAAAAATTCTCCCATCCCGGAGTAATCCAAGGCATAATTTTCGGGCGAAAAATTTTGTAGTTGTCTGTGTTTATATTCCTGAACAGCCGTAACGTTTCTTCCAAAAATATGCGGATCGCCTTAAAGCCTTCTGCTCTGTCTTCGGCTAATAAAAAACCTTCAAAGCTTAGCCATTTACCAACAGCATATAAATCGCGTTCATTTATATAACTGCGGCAAATATGATTAAAAGGTGCAGCAAAATAGGGCGAGAAAAATTCATCGAACGCAACATCCTGCTGAAATTCATCAAAGGCATCTTTGACATCTTGAAGGTTAACCAAATTATCTTCCAGAACGACTAATATGTTTTTGCTGGCCCAAATTTTTTTGTGGTAGTGTAGGCGGGTGTAAAAATTTGGCAGCTCTAATTCTTCCAGTACATCGTTTTTGTTGTATGTGTAGCCATCAACTTCAATATAGCCGTTGGCTGAATAACCAAACTCCGCATTCAATTGTTTTTTTATCCGGGGTACGTTTAGTTCTCCATCGTACCCAATGCCACAATGCTTTAATAACCGGATGATAGATATATATTGTTTATTAGCCAATGCCCGTTCCTTTAAAATCAGTACAATTGTTAGCCCTGTATGTTTTTACTAAAGAGGAAATACTGAACACATGCCGCCTAAACTCTGGATAGGCTTCCCTTTCAAGGGCAGTGTCCGCCATTTTTATAATTGGCTTTGCTGCAGTGTAATCCTTAAAACCATCAGCATTGTACCCTTTATATTCACTAAACCTGGTTATTAAAAAACCGATATTATTGCTCAATGCTTTCCAATGCAAATCGCTAAGCTGGCGTAATTTATTATCTATCGCCGATACATTTTTTGAATGGATAAAAGCAGTTTCAGCTTGCTCTATCGTATGGTACATCTTCATCAATTCTTCCTTTTCAAAATCCGCCATATTGATTACCTGAAGCACGGAATCTTTAGCATACAGGTATTCCTCTATCAGCAAAGCAATACGTTCGTTGCCGCCAAGCTTATCGTACTCCTGAGATATACGGGTGACCCTTTCAGCTATCACATATTTTTCATCCGATTTATCTTTTTCCTTTAGCTTAAGCAAGTTGTATTTTACTGATTGTAATTCTTCTAAAAGCGCAATCGCCTTTATCTCCCAAACAGTATTGGCGTTATACTGGAATTGCCTTGCCGTTGCTATCAATTCATTTTCTAATTGTACAAACTGTTCTTTCAGCCTGTCAATATTTACCTGTTTTTCAGATACGGAAAATACATGCTTAAACTCTTGCTGAGTCATCACTAAAAACACTACCGTCTTTAATACCCTTGAATCTGTAAGCTGTATTTGTATCTCAATATCAGAGCCTTTTATAAGGTCCGACTGTAAATCTTTTCCTTCAATTAATATGCAACCAATAGTAAGGTTAGATGATGGGCGTGAATTTTTATCACCTTCTAAAATATTGATCACAATGTTGTCATTGCTGCCTTTTTTTACGGTTTTAGATATCTCCCGGTACAGCGTCCTTTTTTGTGGCAGCAACGAGTTACGGGCAAATATCACCTCGAGCTTGGTAGTTTTATTTTCCACATCATCTACTTCAAAACAAATATCATGTGGCAGCGGCTGGCCATCAATATTGTACATGCCTTGCTGAATGGCAATCTCTTTTTTCAGGCTGGTTATTTCGTTGCTATCGCCATCATACACGCTCAGCACAAACAAATTATTAATACCAGGTATTAGTGGGAGAAACTCTGTCTTTTTCAATTTTAATGTTACAAAGCCAGTATCAAACCCGCCATCTGCACGGCTTATACGGTAATATTTATTATCCAGTTCCCCAGTGCTGGTTATCAGCAAAACTTCTTCCTTATCCCGTGATGAACTTGTATAATTTACATCCACCTGCACGTTGGCGGGGCTAAAGTCTACCGTTGCTAAAAGGTCATCAACCATTTTTTCTTCAATACTGGTAACAGCAGAAACCGAAGGCTCAAAATATTTGTTGCCTGCGTAAAAAGCGGCGCCTGCCGCAACAGATGTTGTTGGGTCAATTGAATAATTTAATGGTATGCCCGTTTGTGCTGTAAGCTGTTCCCGTACTTGCGGCAAAAATGTACTGCCGCCAACTAATATTATCTGGTTAATATCGGTAACAGTAAGCCCATTGTTTAATACTACTTTATGCAGCAGTTTAATAGTTTCATTTACAATGGGCATAAATATTTTATCAATATTTTCCCTTGTAATAGTAATGTAAAAATCGTAGTTAATATTATTCAAAATAGCGCCAAATTCAATTACGGTGGATGGTGCCTGCGACATTTCTTTTTTAGCTTCCTCGGCATAATACAGTACCTGGTAGTACAGCATTTCGTACTTGCCATATTTAACCCTAAACTCTTCTTCAAAATTTTCAATGCCGGTCTGCCTGATTATTTCAGGGATAATTATTTTATCTATAATGGCAAAGTCAAAGTCCATGCCTCCCAAAAAATTATTGCCTTCATGGTCAGCTATCTTCAGTCCTTCATCAGTACTTTTTATAAGGGCAACATCAAATGTGCCGCCGCCTAAATCGTACACCAGCCAATAGCCATTTGGTTTTTCTACAGCGCTGCCAGCATTAAAAAATGCCAGCGAGGCGGCAATAGGTTCCTGCAGCAGGAAAACCTCTTTAAAACCTGCATCCAGCCCGGCTTTTAGAGTAGCGTTGCTTTGCATGCTATCGAAAGATGCAGGTATTGTGATCACCGCAGCTTCCACACTTTCTGTTGGAGGCACAAATTTTTTAAGCTCTTTTAATATTAACGTTGATAGTTCTGCAGGCGTTACATTTTCATCCAGGTTTACAACATAATATTTCTCATCTGTACCCATCTTTCGCTTAAAGCCACCAAACACATTAACGGCATCTTTGGCAAGGTATTCCCTCGCTTTATCGCCCACTAATATCCGCTCAAGCCGGTAAGCTACTACCGATGCAAGGGTTTCTTTTTGCCCTACCGGGTTTTTATAAACCTGTACTTTATTGTTGTCATATTTTGCTATTAGTGAATTGGTTGTTCCTAAATCAATACCAAAGTTTACAGCTCTCATGATCCAATTTTAATTTTTCTCTACAAGCACAACAGCCTTTTGAACTAGCTGTACAGCACCATTTTCTTTTTTATAAATCACAGGCTTCAATGTTTTTATTATTTTCATTCTAGCGCTTGCGGTGCCCACGATACTTGCCTCGCAATCTGTACGGGTATCAGTATACAATTCGCCGGTAGGGTTTTGTATAATAAAGCCATCCGTTTCAAATAAGGAAAACAAGCGGTTAAAATTTCTCTCAAACTCGGCAGTATGCCCAAGTTCATTAATTTTATGCTGCATTTCAAACAGCTGGTTTATAAGGGTAAGCGATTGGGTTGTCATATTGTGGTGCTAAAAATATTGAGGCTTTTTTACAATTGTAAACCCTATAACGTAGTTCTTACTGCCAGCGTATACATGTGTAAAAAAAGGCTGCCCGGGTATTTCAGGATTGATAATAGCCTCGCCCAAAATTTATTGTTCTTGATTTTTGGTTTATTGTTTTTTGTTAGTTTTCGCTAATAAAGCTAATTTAATTGATAGCTACCTTACAATAGAATTCTTAATTCTTAACTTTTAATTTACATTTTACTATAACTTTTTATTTAATAAGTTATAGCCATTTTTTAACCGCAATAACTATCCACAAATAATTGGTAAAGCCCCTTGTATAATTTATTTGCCCATCAATTTTATCAGGAAGGCAGATACACCAATGGCGTTAAGTTAGGACCTATCTGTCCTATCTTTTGGAGATGGTTAGCGTGAGTTAAAGGCAAGCATTTAAATCCTTAACTTAACGTCATTGTCATTTATACTATAAATAAATCCCTGGCAAGCATCCAAGTTAAATATTTTACAGTAATTTGAATCTTGTTCCTAAAGTAAGCAATTTACGGTGCTGTAAAAAGTACATTGTTAATCTAAAGCAAAAGTTCTACCAACTATAATTTCCAAAAACTATTTACATAATGCGATTGTGTACAACAAATATCCCCAACATTAAACCAATGCCTTTGCTGGTTATGCCTGGCAAAAATGTAACAGGCCTACCAGAAAAAGTTTTGCAATTTGGAACTGGCGTATTGCTTAGGGGGCTACCAGATTTTATAATAAACAATGCCAACAATAACAATATTTTTAATGGCAGGATAGTAGTGGTAAAATCAACATCAACCGGTACTGCCGACGATTTTAGCGAACAGGATTGCTTATATACCTTGTGCGTTAGAGGCATCAGCGAGGGTGAAAAAATAAATAAAAATCACTTAGTATCGTCTATAAGCAGGGTGTTATCCGCAGCTACAGAATGGGATAAAATTTTGAAATGCGCTACCAGCCCTGATATGCGGGTGATTATTTCAAATACCACAGAAGTGGGGCTTACATTGACTAATGACGATATCCAGGCAATACCGCCCCAATCTTTTCCCGGCAAGTTGCTGGCATTTTTATGTTACCGGTACAAGCACTTTAATGGTGATGCAGAAAAGGGCATGGCCATCATCCCGACCGAACTGCTGCCTGATAATGGGGAATTATTATTGTCTATAGTTGTGGAACTAGCGCATCAAAATAAAGTAGGTATTGACTGCATCAACTGGATAAAAAATGCCAATTATTTCTGCAGCTCTTTGGTTGATAGGATAGTACCCGGTAAATTCAAGCCGGCTGAACAACAACAGGTAGAAAACGAGGTGGGCTACACCGATAATTTGATGATAGTTGCTGAACCCTACTATTTGTGGGCAATAGAAACCGATAACGAAAATATAAAAAAGATGTTATCTTTTGCATTGAATGATACCGGCGTAATAGTTGCGCCCAGCATAAATAAATTTAGGGAATTAAAACTGCGGCTGCTAAATGGTGCTCATACTTTTAGTTGTGGTTTAGCCTACTTGCTAGGTTTTACTACTGTTAAAGAAGCGATGGATAATCGAAGGTTTTATGCCTATGTCCACCAACTTATGTATACAGAAATTATACCTTCAATATGCTCTGCCGAAATTAGTGAGCAAGATGCTGAAACCTATGTTGGCAAGGTATTGGATAGGTTTAAGAATAATTTTATAGAACATAAATGGTTAAGTATTACCATGCAGTATTCTTTAAAGATGAACACAAGGAATACAGCAGTGATACAGCATTATGAAAGTATTTTTAAAGTAGTGCCGGTATGCATGGCTTTAGGTATGGCCGCACATATTTTATTTATGAAAGGAGAAGAAAGTACTGACGGTAATTATTATGGGTTGGCAAATGGAAACAACTACTCGATCAATGATAGCAATGCAGCAGTGTATGCATTAGCATGGAAAGAAAATAACCATCAACAAGTAGTGGAAATAATATTAGGCAACCAAAATATATGGCAAACGCCACACCCTTTTTCTAATAGTTTTAAAGCAGCGGTAATACACTGGCTGCAAATTTTAATTACTGCAGGAGCCGGCGTTGCTATAGAAATGGCTTATAAAAATCAAGCAGTTTAAAATAAAAAGATGAAAGCTTTTTTAGAAGAGAATTTTTTGTTGGATAACACCACAGCACAAAGGTTGTATCATTCATTTGCCAGTCAGATGCCTATTATAGATTACCATTGCCACCTGTCACCGGCAGATATTTCAGGCGATATAGGCTTTCGAAACCTCACCCAAATTTGGCTGTACGGCGACCATTATAAATGGCGGGCCATGCGAGCCAACGGTGTTGATGAAAGTTTTATTACCGGCAACAAAACCGATAAGGAAAAGTTTTTACAGTGGGCGGCTACTGTGCCTTATACGTTACGCAACCCGCTATACCATTGGACGCACCTGGAATTGCAGCGCTATTTTGATGTGCACGAAATATTAAATGAAAACTCAGCAGAAAGGATTTACGACAGTTGTTCAGAGAAACTACAGTCGCCCGAATATAGTGTGCGCAGCCTCGTGCAAAAGATGAACGTTCAAGTTATTTGCACAACTGATGACCCACTGGACAGCCTGCAGCACCACCAGCAAATAAAAACAGATGGCTTTGCAACTCCCGTGCTTCCTGCGTTTAGGCCAGATGCGGCTATGAATGTAGACAATGCCGCCAACTTTAATAAATATATCGCTGCGCTGGAAAATGTAGCCGATACAAGTATTATTAATTACACCGATTTTTTAGCTGCCCTAAAAAATCGCCATGATTTTTTTGCAGTGAATGGCTGCACCATATCCGACCATGGGGTACAAGAAATATATGCAGACGATTTTACTGCCAGCGAGATTGATGCAATTTTCAATACTATCCGTTCCGGGAAAGAAATATCGCTTGCAGATAACAGGAAGTTTAAATCTGCCATGCTACTGGTTTTTGCAGGCTGGGATTTTGATAAGGGATGGGTGCAGCAATACCATATTGGCGCCATCCGTAATAACAATAGCAGAATGAGCGCAAGGCTGGGCGCTGATACCGGATGGGACTCTATCGGTAATTTTAATCATGCAAAGCCCTTGGCTCAGTTTTTAAATACATTGGATAAAGAAGATACATTAACGAAGACAATTTTATATAACCTAAACCCGGGCGATAATGAATTAATGGCTACCATGATAGGTAATTTTAACGATGGCTCAGTAGCTGGTAAAATTCAATGGGGATCAGCCTGGTGGTTTTTAGACCAGAAAGATGGCATGGTCAATCAATTAAATACTTTATCTAACATGGGCTTACTTAGCAAATTTGTAGGTATGGTCACTGATTCAAGAAGCTTTTTATCTTACCCACGCCATGAGTATTTTAGAAGGGTACTGTGTAATTTATTTGGCAGCGAAATTGAAAAAGGCGAACTGCCAAATGATATTGAGTGGACGGGAAAAATAATACAGGATATTTGTTACTATAATGCAAAGAATTATTTCAA
>JAYVUJ010000180.1:0-2915 GCA_043788035.1 Ferruginibacter sp.
TACAGCATATTGTTGCCAGCCTTTAATAAAGTGGATTGTTTAAAATAATTTTTTCAAAAGATAACTAAACATATTTAGCCATATCGTTTAAAATCTATAATCCTTACAATCCGTTGCGGGTGTATTTTTCGATGGAAACGGACATATGTCTTTGTGACGCTGTTGCCTTTTAGATACTTCTTCCCACCTTGGTACTTTTTTTAATTGTTCGTGCAGCATTTAATAGCATATAGTATATTTACGGCACGAATACAAAAAACGTATTTTTCTTTTTACCTAAATGCATTGCAAAGAGAGCAGACTTACGGTATAAAGCATACTTTTCGACACGAAAGAACTCATAATTCATAACTACTAACTTATAACTCCTAAATCCCAATTCATAGTAAATACAAAAAACCCCCTAAAAAGGGGGGCTCTTGTTATCCAAACAATCCATAAAAACAAAAGGTCTTAATAGCGTGGTAAATTATTTTGGGTGGTTATGCTTCCTAAGCAAAAAATTAAGCATATTACTTTTTTATTAAAACCTCGGGCAACGTATAGCCTCTCTGCTGCTATTATCTTTACTAAGGTATTTTTGGTAAGAGATGCCTAATTCAAAACCTCCCCTGCCCGTACTTGCCGATGCTAATTTTGAAATATTCACATCATAACTTAGAGATATCGATAATGGCTTTACTTCTAATTTGCCTACCGGCACAAGTGCATCCTTCCAGCGTAGCACAGCGCCGCCATGTATCAGGTATTTAGGCGCATCCGCATCATCTAATTTATAGCTGTACATCACGCTGCCTAATATCTCTGTAAAAGCACCTTGCTTACTGTAGTCTGCCTCAATCGTAACATAGGCATCATCAGCAATGCTTTTTCTTACGCCGCCAGAGAAAACCCATTTAGGCACCATCTCTAAATTAGCACTACCATAAAATGAAATCTTTGGGGCTTTATTAAAGTGGTGGTAAGCTGCACCAACATACATATTATCATCTATATTGTTGCCAATCTGTGTATTAAAGCTCAAGCCTGCAGTGCCATCAAAATAGCTGTAAGCGCTTTTGGAAAATGTTTCTCCATTGCTAAGCCCCTCATTATAATTGGTGCCATCAAACTGGGAATTGGTAGTTATCTTGCTACGGTCTAGCCTGCGTTGAACCAACCCTCCCATAAAGCCTAAAGACAGGTACATGCTCCTTGCATCGCTAAGTGATTTATGGTAGTTTAAGGTTGGCAGCACATGCGTGGCGGTTAGTGCTATAGTGCCCGCTTTATCATATAAAATTTGACCGCCGATAGTTATAAAATCTTCGCTTTTGCCAATAGGCAATTTATATTCCGCATTTAAAGAAACTGTTTGATATGGAACGGTAACGCTTTGCCATTGTGTACGATAGACTGCTTGTATACGTACATCTCCTGCATAAAGGCCTGCCAACGCAGGGTTACGTAAAAGGGGTGCTTCAAAATACTGGGAAAAATGAATATCCTGCGACTTTGCCTGCAAAATGAAGAGTAGTAAAAATATGCAACACAACATAATGTGTACATCATTTTTCATTGGATAGAATTTAGGTTTCTTAGGTAACTATTGAACACTTTAAACAAACGCTTAAATGGTTGCTTTAGTATCGGTTACAGTAAATAGATTAGTTAAAAATCAGATTTTTTTAATCGTTATTTATAAAGCCACATACAAAGGGCCATTTTTAAAAAAGCAGGCCTGATTTAGTTATTAATGATCTGGTTATTAATATTTTATATTATTAGTCCTCTTAATATAAAGCCTTGTAATCAGTTAACAATAACCTTTAAAACTGCTATTGGAAGTACCTCCTTTCCTCATTGTTATAAACACTTTCAACAGGTGCAATTTTTAGCCAAGCACTGCATTATAAGCCAGTTTTTTAAAAAAGTTTTAGGCTCCTATTTTTTATTGTATCAATGCTATATTTCCTTTATAAACCAGTAAGCTATTATTGTTACAAATAATTTCAATGGTGTACACATATACGTCTGGGTTTAATTTTCCACCTTTAAATGTGCCATCCCAGCCTGCACTTGCATCATTAGCATTAAAGCCGCTTTTTTCAAAAACCACTTCGCCCCAACGGTTAAAAATGAGTAAAGATTTTATTTTAAAAAGCCCTGACCCTCTTGGATAAAATATATCATTGGCCCCATCGCCATTTGGTGAAAAAGTGTTAGGGATAAATACATTGGTGCCATCGCAGATAACAAAAACAGTAACCCTATCCTGCGATGTGCAGCCACCGGCATTTTTTACATTTACTGTATAATCAGTAGTGGTGTTAGGCTTTATAGTAATGCCCGGAAAGCTGCTTCGGAAAATACCGGTTGTTGGCGTCCACAATACTTCTGTAATGTCGGCCGATATGGTTGGCATAAGGTCGTATGCCTGCCCGATATTTATTGTTTTATCCGGCCCTGCATCTACTACCGGTATTGGGTACACTTTTAAAAATACATGCCCTGTATCGGCAAAGCACCCTTTATCATCTTTACCAACCACCATGAAATTAGTAGTAACATCCGGCGTAGCTGCGGGTGTTGTGGAAGTACTGCTGCTTAAGCCAATAGCTGGTGCCCATACATAGGTAGCGGCGCCAGATACAAATAGTCTTTTTGATTGGCCCTTACATAAGGTATCAGAAGTACCATACCGTATTTTAAAAGGATATTTGACCTGTATTTTTACTGTATTTTTTGCGGTGCAACCATGTATGCTAGTGCCTTTTACAATATAGGTTGTTAAAGAATCTGGCATGGCTACCGGGTTGGCACAGGTAACACAGCTAAGGCCTGCCGCCGGGCTCCAGTTATACGAAACCGCACCGGTTGCCAATAAATTTATGCCCCGGCGCTGGCAAATAAAGGAATCATTCCCCGCACTTACA
>JAYVUJ010000181.1:0-2145 GCA_043788035.1 Ferruginibacter sp.
AACAACTCCAGGTACAAAGGATAAACGCCGATTCTTTTGCTGTTCAATTTGTAACAGGGAATACCAATAAAGCGGGTATTAAAATTGGAAGTGAAATTACAGGCGGGTCTTATAACAATCCGCAGATAGCTGCAGACAATAACGGCAATGCCCTTTTTTATATAAGGGAATACTTGCGCCAGGTTAGGGTAAGCCCCATTATTAATGGCACACAACTCGCATGGGGCGCCATGGGCAGGCTTATTGGTTCCGGCGCTTTTACGTATGGCTATTATTATCCAGAGAATCCCTTTGTAACACTTGGTCCGGTTAACGGCACGGGAGTAGTATGCTGGCAGGATTCCCGAAATATACCAGCCAATACCGCCGAGAATATTTATACCCGTCATATTGATAGCATCAACAAAGCAAATTATGCGCCCATTTATAAACCTGTTAAATTGCTTGCTACAGGCGGGCAGGCAATGCCATATTTTCTTGCGGGTTCAAGCAAACAATACAGCCTTATTGAATTCCTCAATTATAACAATGGAACTTTTAGCGATGCTTCGCCTGTTGTTGAAATACTCGATAAGTATAACTTAGGGGCTATGTCAGTAAATATTTATCAAAATAATGGAGCCATCCGCACCTATACCGGCAAACCTTATTTAAACCGCAATTTCACCATACAACCGCAAATAAATCCAAAGCCAGGCAATACCATTAACCTGCGCCTTTTCTTTACTAGCGATGAATTCAATGCCCTCAAAGCTGTAAGCCCTTCAGTGAGCACACCCGCTGACCTTGCAGTGATAAAACAGCCTTATACCACCGGCAATGCACCGGCTGCATACACCCCCATAACAGGAGAACAAAAAATTCTTATACAGTCGTGGAAAGCAGTATTGGGTGGCTATTATATTCAAATAGCCGTTACCGGTTTTACAAGCTATACCAATTATTTTATTTTCCCCTCAGCTATTGTAACACCTGTACCGGTTGCTGCCGCCACATCTCAGGATAACCTAACTGCAGGTAATAAAATATTTATCGAAAAAATGTATCCTGCTCCCACTTTAGGCAGTGTGGTTAATATTAAAACCGGCAATGCAACCGTAAAACAAATGTTGATAGAAGTATTTAGCGTAGACGGAAAATTATGCTTTAGAAAAATGCTCGCTTACCAGCCGCAAAAACTGCAGCTGAATTTATTACAAAGCGGAGTTTATGAAATACGCATAACGTCCGGAGCATTGGTTTTTTCTTCCCCGCTTATTAAAAAGTAAAAAAGCATTTTGGCCAGATTGACGCACAGGTTTATAAACTGCCTCAATTTAATATTTTTTATGTACTGGCTATGGTATTTCATGGCATCACCTGTTGTGTCACTCACTTGTGCTTACGGTTTTTTATGGCAACATTGGCTGCGTAATTAATATTTTCCAATTAACTCAAAGAGCTTATTACACCAACTAGATAATTATAACCACCAACTCACGAACAAAGGCGGGGTTCTTTGTGCAGCAAATGCAGAAGATAGCTTAAGAATGATTAAAATAATTCCAAAATACAGTAATCGTTAGATGCATTTAAAGATTGAATATCTGGTATATGCCTGATAAGTAATTTCTTAATATATTAATGAAGTCGTGATTTAGTCTGCATGATTGCCCATTGCCCAATGTTGTACAGAAAGTACAAGAGTGCGACGCAACGAATGATGCAATGAAATACCTATTGTTTGGGACAAAATCCTGTACAAAACAATTTTACAGTAAATTTTTATTTAAGATTTAAAGGGCCACTCTTTATTATAGTTGGCTTTTAAAAGATACGCCATTAAGCCAAGTGCAATAATGGTAATACCTGAAAGTATCATTTCGATAGTGGTGGAACAGAATATACACAGCCACAAAATAATAGCAATAATTACGGGCAGGGGGAATAAAGGCATTTTCCATTTAAAAAAATCTCTTCCTTTTTTACGGCTCAACAATATTAAACCAACTCCCTGGCCAACAAACTGTATAAGAATGCGCATGGCAAGTATGGCATTGATCACGTCTTTAATTTTAAACAGCAGGCTGAAAACAAAAGCAACGGAACCCAGCACCAGCAAGGATATATAAGGGAAGTTTTTTGTGGGATGCAGCTTTGCAAATA
>JAYVUJ010000182.1:0-2674 GCA_043788035.1 Ferruginibacter sp.
GAACTTTGCCATAAAAGGTATGTGGCTAAACAGCTTTACCTGGTTTTCTATCCTCTCAACAAATACCATTATTTCTTTACCAAGCCGTGTAGGCGATGCAGCTTGCCCATGAGTACGAGCCAGCATAGGTATATTTTTCCAGGCTTTTGCCAGTTGCAGCAATTGGTTCCGCAGGTTAATAATAGATGGCAGGTAATTGTGTTCCACCGCATGTTTCCAGCTTAATGGTATAGCTGTGTTGTTTATATCCTGAGAAGTTAACCCAAAATGTATCCACTCTTTTAAATGTGCCGCATTACATTTATCCAGTTCGGCCTTTAAAAAATATTCCACGGCCTTCACGTCGTGGTTAGTAATTTTTTCTGTTTCTTTTATTACGCCTGCATCTTCCAAAGAAAAATTAGCCGCGGCATTTTGAAGATGTGCTTTTACACCTGCCGGCAGCTCAAAAAATTTCTTCTCTGCCAAATACAAAAAGTATTCTACCTCAACTAATACCCTGTATTTTATAAGGGCATATTCGCTAAAATATTCGTCTAAATGTTGTACTTGTTTACGGTAACGTCCGTCAATAGGAGAGATAGCAGTTAGTTGATTTAAATCCATGATGATGCTGTAAATTTGCAGCCAAAATTATACTAAAGCAATTGGACAGAAAAATAAGAGTGGGAGCAGTTAGCTATCTCAACACAAAACCCTTGATTTATGGATTTGAAAAAGGGATGATGAAGAGCGATATAGATTTGATATTTGATTACCCGGCAAATATTGCGCAGCAGCTTGTGGATAATGAAATTGATATAGGGTTAGTGCCAGTGGCAATTATACCTAATTTAAAAAATTACAACATTATAGGCGATTATTGTATTTCCTGTAAAGGCGAAGTGGCAAGCGTTTGCTTATTTAGTGAAGTTCCATTAAACGAAATAAAATCTATCTTATTAGATTATCAAAGCCTCACTTCTGCGGCACTTTTAAAAGTATTGTTGAAAGAATACTGGAAAATTAATCCGGTATTAAAAGAAGGCACAGCAAATTATGAAAATTTAATTATTGGTACCACTGCCGGGCTTGTAATTGGTGACAGGGCTTTTCATCAACGCTTAAAATCTACTTATATCTATGATCTTGGAGAGGCTTGGCGGCAATTAACGGGATTACCATTTGTTTTTGCCGCATGGATCAGCAATAAACAACTGCCTGCCGATTTTATTACTGATTTTAACGCAGCCAATAAAGTAGGTTGTGACGATATTGAAACAATTGTACGCTTGTACCCATTTAAAGAATACGATCTGCAGAAGTATTATACCGAAAACATTATATTTAAACCAAAATATGATAAGCTTGATGTAATAACTTTATTTTTGGAAAAATTAAAAGCACTGTAATGAAAGTAGTATTATTTGCCGGGGGCTTAGGTACAAGGATATCTGAAGAAACAGATATAAGGCCAAAGCCAATGGTGGAAATTGGCGGTAAGCCTGTATTGTGGCATATAATGAAAACTTATAGCCACTATGGGTTTAACGATTTTATAATTTGCCTTGGTTATAAAGGGTATGTTATAAAAGAATATTTTATGAATTATTTTTTGCACAACTCTGATATTACAGTTGATTTGGGCAATAATAAAATGGAGATACACGATACCAGTGCGGAAGCTTTTAAAGTAACACTTGTAGAAACAGGCCTTACTACAAAAACAGCTGGCCGCTTGAAAAAAGTACAAAAATATATTGGCAACGAAGATTTTATGCTTACCTACGGCGATGGTGTTTGTGACATAAACATAAACGAACTTTTAGCTTTTCACAAGGCGCACAATAAAATTGCTACCGTAAGTTCTATACAAATGGACGCCCGTTTTGGGGGTATGGATTTGGGTGCAAACGGGCAAGTAGTTAGCTTTAAAGAAAAGGCGAAAGACGAAAGTAAGTGGATAAATGGCGGTTATTTTGTTTTACGGCCAGAAGTATTTAATTATCTGGAAGGTGATGTAAACGATATGATGTGGGAAGATGAACCTTTAGAAAATTTAACTTTAGATAACCAATTGGTGGCTTACCAGCATAAGGGATTCTGGAAATGTATGGATGCACTTAGAGATAAGATAGAATTAGAAGATCTATGGATAACGAATAACGCAAAATGGAAAGTGTGGTAACTGAAAATTTATTAGCAAGCTATAAAGGAAAGAAAGTATTTGTAAGCGGCCATACAGGCTTCAAGGGCGCATGGCTTATTACCTGGCTTCATTTATTAGGGGCCACTGTAAAAGGTTTTGCACTTGCGGCTGAAGATGAGCACAGTGTTTTTGCGGCAGTGTCTAAAAATATTAATTTTGAAAATGTAATTGGAGATATTAGAGATAAAGAAAAATTGCAGCGATCCGTGCTAAATTTTAAACCCGACTTTATTTTTCATTTAGCAGCGCAGGCATTAGTAAGAAGGTCTTATGAAATCCCTGCTGAAACTTTTGAGGTAAATGCCATCGGCACAGCCAATTTATTAGAAGCAGTTAAAAATTTATCTAATAAATGTACCATAATAGTTATAACCACAGATAAGGTGTATAATAACAAAGAACTGGATTATCATTTTAAAGAGAGCGATGAACTTGGCGGGTATGACCCTTATAGCGCCAGTAAAGCTGCCACAGAAATTGTTGTAA
>JAYVUJ010000183.1:0-3133 GCA_043788035.1 Ferruginibacter sp.
TAACCGATTCTACGTTGCAAAAGCATTAGTAATTTTCATTGGCATTATTACCTGGTTGTATCAATAGTTTACGCAAAAAAGGCCTGCAAACGATCCATATAAAAAAAGCCACCTCAATAAGGCGACCTTTTGTATACATTTAGTTATTAAGGTAATAATTATTTTCTGTGCCCATTAAACAGTGTATAAAAAAGACTTAATTGAAAAACGCCATTTTTATAATCAGGGCTAAGTGGGTTAGATGCATCATAATCTCCAACTTTTGATAAGCCAGCAGTATACCGTGCGCCAATACCCAAACCCATTTTGCTATGAAAGCCTAAACCGCCTGCAAGAGAAAGATCTGTATTTTTGATATGGTTTTCAACCGTGCCCTCGTTTTTTAAATCGCTTTCTTTGAAGCCAATTTGTGGGCCTGCTTCCAAATAAAAACCATTGTCAAACCTATACTTGGCTAGAATAGGCACATTTATATAATTAATCTTAAGATTACCTTTACTCGTGGCACTTTCGTACTTAGCTCCCTGAGAAGAAAATAATACTTCCGGCTGGATGGCAAAATTATTACCTAGAAAAAAACTTACAAATGCACCGGCATGAAAGCCAATTAACGATTTCTCTTTGACATCGCCCCAGTTTGTACCTGTAAAATTACTAACATTAACTCCACCCTTAACGCCAAACTCAAAATTTTGCGCAAATGCAGTTGTGCCCGCAAAAAATAAAATAATTGCCATAATTTTTTTCATAATGTATTCTTTTAGTTTGTAAAATAAAACAAATCTACTGCCATAATTTGGAGGGATATTTTATCGGTTTGTTAAGAGGATAATATTAATAAGTTAATAAAAAAAACTGATGGTAAGATGAAAGAGAATGACTAATACAATACATTTTAAGGCCATATCTTTCTTTAAAATATGTCGAAATAAATTGTACGGCAACCTATTGATGGATAAAGTAGCAGGTAGAGCAATAGATGAACAAGGCTATTTTTGTACAAGGGAGTGACACAGCGATGATACCCATAGCTGCTGTAGTAGCCCGTTCAAAAGAAGTAGCCACCTAAATAAACAAGTAAATAATTTGGATCATGATGCAGGTTAACCTGCTTAAATAAGCTAGCAACTTACACCATTTTAACCTTTGTCGCAAGCACAGTTGTACTAAGCCCAATCAATGCAATTACCGTAAATGACCAGCGTAGCCCCGCAGCCTGTGCGATAAAGCCAATTAATGGCGGGCCTAGTAAAAAGCCTAAAAAGCCAATGGTTGAAAGTGCCGACAGTGCGATGCCTGGCGACATGGTGGTAGATTTTCCGGCAAGCCCGTAAGTAATAGGCACTACAGATGATACACCAAGACCAACTAATAAAAACCCAATAGTTGCAGGCACGATAAACGGAAAAATAACTGCTGTTAGTAAACCGATAGAGATAATAATGCCGCTAAACTGTAGCATTGTTTTTACGCCGAATTTGGTTACCAGCCAGTCTGCCACAAAGCGGCCGCCAGCCATGGAACTCATAAAAGCAATATACCCAACAGTGCGTAACGAAACAGTTACCATCAATACTTTTTGGAAGTACACGCCACTCCAATCGAACATGGTGCCTTCGCAAACCAATGAGCCGAATGCTATTAGCCCAAGCTTTAGGATAGCGCTATCCGGCTTTGCAAAAAGTGGTTGCTGGCTGTTGCCGGTATCTTGCGGCAAGGCTTGTTGGTAAGATGAAGCTATAAGGAGTAAAGCTGCAATAAAAATGATACAAAAATGCATAAAAGGCGTAAGCTTAAAGGCAATCATAACTGTACTGAATGCAGCACCGGTAAAGCCTGCCAAACTCCATAACCCATGAAACGAAGCCATGATGGACCGGCCGTACATTGCCTCAACACCGACACCTTGTGTGTTGATTGAAATATTTAAAAGATTGCCGCAAAAACCAAACATAAACAAAGCGATAATTAATTGTAAGGGCGAGGCTGCCAGCCCTAGCAACAACAATACGCTGGGGTACAACACAGCCGCAACATTCATAATAGCTTTACTGCCATATTTTGATACTAAAAAGCCAGCCAGCGGCAAGCCAGTAAGCAAGCCTGCAGGCAATGCCAGCAATACACTGCCCAAGCCAGCATCACTTAAGTGCAACGCATTTTTAATATCGGGTATGCGGCTTGCCCATGAAGCAAATACAAAGCCTGCAATAAAAAAGAAAATGCTTACTGCAATTCGGTATACCCTGTTTATGGGCAGCGATGACATAGGCGGCATAAATGAATAGTTAAAAGAATATTTGCCGAGATAAAAGGTGGACCTAAGTATTTTTTTTCTACCGCAGGTTCAAAGAGTAGTAGCAATTTTATTTGCGAACTGCTGCTCTACCTCTATCGTTTACATAAACTGCCCTATTATGTTTTCCATGGTTTGCTGCACGTTAAAAAAAGATATTATTTTAGCTATAACCGCTTCTACCACAGCATCTGGGCAACTGGCACCGGAGGTGAGCAAAATTTTTACCGGTTGTGTTGCAGCCAAAAATTGGGTGCTGGTAATTTCTTGTTTTGTATGAAAATTGTAATGCACAATTTCTGTGGGCGAAATAATTTCCTTGTCTGAACTAATAAAATAAGTAGGTAATTTTTCTTCGCATAATTCTACTAAATGCAAGGTGTTGCTGCTGTTGTAACCGCCAACAACAATGGCAAGGTCTGCCGGCGTTTGCAACAAGCCATATACTGCCGCCTGGTTATCATTGGTGGCATAACATAGCGTATCCCGTGTATCTGCAAAATGCGCTTCTATTGTATCTTCATTCAAATTGAATTTGTCCGTCATCACTACTTTTAAATAGTCGGATATTGCCTGCGTATCGCTTGCCAACATGGTGGTCTGGTTTACTACGCCAATCCGTTGCATATCTTTTTCCACGTCAAATCCATCAGAATAGCGGCCTGTAAATTCACTATAAAAAGCAGCTGCTGGTTTTTCGCCGGTAATGTATTTGCTTAGGGCAATTGCTTCCTGCATATCGTTTACTACAACGGTTGGCGTGTTGCTGGCTGCGTGCGAAAACGTTGCCCGGGTTTCTTCGTGGGTTGGCTTGCCATGCACCACCACGCTGTAATT
>JAYVUJ010000184.1:0-15026 GCA_043788035.1 Ferruginibacter sp.
GTAGCCTAATTTTTCGCTCACTGTAAAGCTATCTTCTCCACGTTTTACTTTATCGTATTTAGTGTTGTAAGATTGTATGCTGCCCGTAAATTGTGCCAGCGCCTTTAACAAATGCTGGCTGTTGATAGTCCCATCTGCAAAAGCAATTTTAAAAAGCCGTACATAGCTTGTATCTCCCATTAATTTTTTAAGTATATTCTCCAGCGTTTCGGCCATTTCATTTGTAGCTGTCAGGGGCGAAAGCGGCTGCACTTCTATATGGTTGATGCCGCCATCCCAATGCAGTTCTTTTTGCCAGGCAATATTAAAAAGCCCAGGTGCGTTCCTGGTAGTAAAGTTGTTGTTAAAGCCATGGCTAAAATCATGGTCAAAGGTAGAAAACGCGGCAAACTGCTGGTGGCAGCTAGCGCAGGAAAAGTTGCTGTCTTTACTAAGCCTGGCATCGTAAAATAATTTTCGCCCTAGTTGAAAGCCTTCTTCTGTAAGAGGGTTATTTGCAAAAATATTGGTGGGTGGTGCAGGCCAGCCATTGGGCATTACTAGTTTTATGTACGTTAGCTTATGCGGTGGCTGGCGCATAAAAGCGGTGCCTATTACAACAATCAATAACAATAATATGGTAATCTTTATTTTCAATTTTAATGATAGATGGCTTATTGCTGCACAATTTTTATGAGTCCAAAAGCGGCAGCATAGTTATCTGCGATAGCTGATGATGATATGCCTGGCGTTATAAAAACTGGTGTTTCTATAATTTTCAGGGTATGCTTTGCATTCCACAGCTTATCAATATCTGCCTGTATAAATATTTCTATATTTTCTTTTTTTAGTAAGATAAGAGGCGCAGTAAAATTTATGGTAACCGTCCGCAGTGAATTATTAGCCCCTGCAAAACCACCGATATGGTATTCTACCTTATTATTTACATTAGTACTTTGAGGCGAATTGCCCTCTAGCTTAAACATGATATAGCCATTATTCCAGGTCCAGAACATACCGTTCAAAGGGTCAAGCGCATTAGTTTGCGCACCGCTTACATTTTTTAAGCTATCTACCCCAACTAAAAAAGAAAATGAACCGTATTTGCCAGCGGGCATCGATAATGAAAAACTTTTTGTGGCAGTATCTTCTTCATTTATAAGATGGTAGCTTTCATATTCTCTATTTACTTTTTTATCCGCCAGTTGAAATTGTACATTGCTGATATAATATTTTAATTTGCTGATGGTGTAGGTTTCATTCCAGCAATTGGTGTACGAAACGCTATCCAAAACAACCGGCACTTTGTTTACCCTATTTATAAATGTAATCTTTACATTAACAATGGGCTTTTGCCCAAAAGCAGGTGATAAAAATAGCTGCATCAATAAAAATAGCACACTGCACCTTTCCATCATCATAAATCGTGTTTAACTTTCATCCTGCCTTGTTTTATTTCGCCGGTCTTCTTTTTTGTGTTGATCCTTTTTTCTTTGGCAGCCTTGCTAACCCTGGTAGGCTTTCTCTTTTTAGGCACTATCAGCGCCTTAGTTACCAGCAGGTTCATTTTTTCAATCACTAATAATTTATTGCCTAACTGGCTGCGTTCTTCCTGGCTTTTTACCAGCAAAAAACCATCTGCGTTTATCTTATTTTTTAATTTTACGGCAACCATGCTTTTTTCTTCTTCTGTAAGCAAAGCGGTACTGGCAACGTTCCAATAGCCTTCTACCATAGTTTCTACCTTGTTAACATTTTGGCCTCCTTTGCCACCACTGCGGGCTGTCTTAAATTTTATCTCTGCCACAATATCCATATCCAAATTTACGATATTTATAAATATATTGCCAAACCGTTCATTTTGGTATCTTTATTATAATCCGTAAAAAAAATTACATTTGCAAGTAACGAATAAAGAGTTGATGTTAAAACGTATCTACCATTCAATAACCGAGCGAAAGCTGCAAGGCAAAAAATCTTTTGCTGTATTAATTGACCCGGACAAGGTTGATGATGATAGTTTAGAACAATTAATAGCACTTTCTGTAAGCGCTAAAGTAGACTACTTTTTAGTTGGTGGAAGCCTGGTTATTTCTAACTATCTGGATGAATGCCTTCAGCTTATAAAAAAAAAATGCGCTATCCCCACTATTTTATTTCCCGGCAGCGCTTCGCAGGTTAGTAAATATGCCGATGCGTTGCTGTACCTATCAGTTATAAGCGGGCGCAACCCCGAGTTGCTTATTGGTCAGCATGTAGTAAGTGCCCCATTTGTAAAAAAGAGTGGATTAGAAATTATGCCAACTGGCTATATGGTGGTAGATGGCGGTGCGCCTACAACAGTTTCTTACATTAGCAATACAAGCCCTTTGCCTGCGGATAAAAATGAAATTGCCATGTGTACCGCTATGGCTGGCGAAATGTTGGGCATGGGCCTAATTTATATGGATGCGGGAAGTGGTGCCAAACGCCCCATTAGCGAAAGCATGATACAAAAAGTAGCCCAATGTATTGAAGTTCCCTTAATTATTGGTGGCGGCATAACAGAGCCGGAAAAAGCTTATTTAAACTGCAAGGCAGGTGCTGATGTTATTGTAGTTGGCAACGCTATTGAACAAGATACAGCCCTTATTAAAGAAATGGCGGCGGCGGTGCATAGCGTTGCGGTAAAAATTTAAAGCTAAATCTAAAAAAAGCTTCGCCGATATTAAAAATGCGATAGAACATCAAAAGCTCAATTGCATTTTTTATTAAAAGTTACAAACTCATCATCTCTTTAAACTTTACTGCCTGCCTTCGGCTAACTTCTACTTTTTCGCCACCCTGTAATTCCAATAACAGGCCGCCGTTAAAATAAGGTTCAATCTTTTCAATCATCCGCATGTTTACAATATGCTTACGGTTGGCCCTGAAAAAAGTTTTTTCATCAAGCCTTTCTTCCAAAGCATTTAACGATTTTAATATCAACGGCTTATTGCCTGCGAAGAATACTTTAGCATAGTTGCCAACGCTTTCAAATAAACGCACTTCCGATAGTTTTACAAACCAGCATCGTTCACCATCTTTTACAAAAACCTGGTCGCTTTCCGTAAGCATGCCGCGATTAAAAGCCTGCTGTGCCGCCAGTTCTTTTTCTTCTGCCTGCTGCAATTTTTGTATAGCATCTGCCAGCCTTTTTGGCTCTATCGGCTTCATTAAATAATCCAGTGCGTTTACATCAAACGCTTTAAGGGCGTACTCGTCGTAGGCAGTGGTAAAAATTACATGCGGTGCCTTATCCAGCTCCATCAGCATATCAAAACCTGTTTTGCCGGGCATCTGTATATCTAAAAAAATGAGGTCGGGGCTCAACGCATCAATTTTTTCAATGCCTTCCGCAGCATTAGAAGCTTCATCTATAACTTCCACCTCCGGAAAATCCAGCAATAATTTTCTAAGCTCGTTCCTGGCAAGCCTTTCATCGTCAATTATAATTGCCTTATGCATAATATATATTTTTGGGGTTTTAAATAGCAGCCACAGGCATCGTTATCCTGGATTCTACCATATCTAAATTTAGATTTTTAATTTCAAAAGCGGCTTTGCCCTGGTACAATAAATTTAGCCGGTACTGGGTACTTTTTACGCCAAACCCGTCTTCATTTATATAGCTATCCAACTGCCCGCTGTTTTGTACTATCAGCTCGTGGTGGTTATTTACAAAGCAGGATGTTACCTTAACAGTACCCCCATGTATCATTTTACTAATGCCATGCTTGATGGCATTTTCAACTAATGTCTGCAGCATCATTGGCGGTACCGGCTGCCCTAATGTATCTTCATCAATATCCATTTCTATTATCAGCCTTTCTTCAAAACGCATTTTTTCCAGGGCCAAGTAATCTTTTACAATGTTCAGTTCTCTTTCCAGCGGTACGGTTTCTAGTTTTTCTGCCTGCATGCTGCTACGCAGTATGTTGCTTAACTCTGTAATAGCTGTGCGTGCCCTGGTTGGGTTTTCATCTACCATTGCCCGTATGCTATTAAGCGCATTAAATATAAAATGTGGATTGATGTGCGATTTGATGGTTTTTAATTCCAGCTCTTTTACAATGGATTGAAGTTTCAACGTATCCACTTCCTGCCGCCTGTTGCGCTCTACATAATGGTAGGTATAGTAAATAAGGTTCCAGATAAATAGTAAAAAAAAATTGCTGATGGCGGTACGGGTAATTTCGTTGGCCAGCGAAATTTTAATGCCACCGGTATCCCTTAGCCCAAGCAATTTTTCCAGCGATACATCTGCAAAAGCATATACTACCGAAAATAAAAGCGTGAGTGCAACAAAATAAATAATCTGGGGCTCAATAGGTTTTTCCAGCACCTTATACTCCATAATAATTATCCGCATTAAGTGGGTAATAAAAATACCCAGCAACACGCTTAGCACTACCATCAAAAAAAAGTGGTCAATTATACGTACCGACAAGGTGAGGTAATAAAAAATAGAAATGGCCATGCTGGATCCCCATCCTATAAACTGGTAAAGCCAGTACCTTGATATTTTATTAAGAATAAGCATAAGTATACAAAACTACACATAACAATAGGGCTGCTACCTGTAGTTTTTTATTAGTGGTGAAATGATGTTGTAAAAGGTTACCCCGCTGCTTAAGTAATAAATATACAGAATACTTGTTTTGTTGGCTATAAATTTTAACCTTGTACAATTTTCCAATCTTTTGTAAACAGTCATTTTTTATTCATAAAATCAACACGCTATGCCATTCAATTTAGCTGAGGCTATAAAAAGCCTTATCAGCCCCGATTTAATTACTAAAGCCAGTGCTTTTTTGGGTGAAAGCGAAACAGGCATCAGCAAAGCGCTGAGCGGCGTACTACCGATTGTATTGGGTGGCTTAATAGATAAATCGTCAACTAACGAGGGAGCTAACGTAGTAGCACACTTGGCTACAGAGCAGTACAAGGCTGGTATTTTAGATACGCTCCATAACTTTTTTGATGGGAAAAGTGAAAACCTTTTAACCAAAAGTGCTGGTTTGGTAAACAGTATTTTTGATAGTAAGGATAGCGCTTTACCCGGTGTATTGTCTAATTTTTCTGGTGTAAAAACTACTTCTGCAAGTAGCCTGTTCGATATGGCAACGCCTGTGGTATTAGCTTTTTTGGGTAAAAATGCCCGTACCAATAATTTAAATGCTTCAGGCATTGCCAATATGCTAAACAGCCAAAAAGATAATATCAGTGCAGCTATACCTGCAGGTTTAAGCCTTGGCAGTATTTTTGGCCCTACTGTAGCCGCTGTTAGGCCCGTTGCCACTGCAACAGTGCATCAAAGGGAAGAAATTGTTGAAGAAGATGGTAACGGGTTAAAAGTATTATTGCCTTTGTTACTGCTTATTTTGGTTGCTGGCGGAGCTTGGTATTTAATGGGCAATCATGATGATGCTTCAACAAAAACAGCAAGCTCTACAGAGCCTGCTCGAACAGAAAAAGCAGCAATTACAACTGTAGCAGCAAGCCATGTAGATACCAGCGGCAACTATATTTACGACCTTGGCAAAATGGTTACTATCAACTTGCCTAATGGTGCTGGTACGATGACTGTAGGCGAAAACGCTACCGAAAACAAACTATATAAATTTTTGGCTGATAGCACTGCCAAAATAGATACCGTAAAAGGTAATTGGTTTGAGTTTACCAATGTACGCTTTAAAACAGGCGGTGCCCAGATAGACTCCATATCTGCCATGCAATTAAAAAATATTGTGGCTATCAGCAAAGGTTTTCCCAAAGCGCAATTTAAATTAGGAGGCTATACAGATAACACCGGAGATACGGCGGCCAATATTGCGTTATCTCAAAAACGTTCAGATGCTGTTGTAGTGGAATTAAAAAAACTGGGTGTATCTGCCAAAGCCATTTTTGGTGCTAAAGGATATGGGCCAGCATTTTTAATTGGCGATAATGAAACTGCTGAAGGAAAAGCGATAAACCGCAGAGTTGCTATCAATGTAAAATCGAAGTAATAAAAATTATCAATTTATAAAAAGCCCTTTTGCTATTGAAGTAGAAGGGCTTTTTTATTTACGCTATTTTTCACCTGTTTATTGATTATTTTTACAACATGGCAAACCCCAATTTAAATAAAGATGCAGAAGCTTTAAACCCGGCAGATAAAGAGTTTGAGAATAATATACGCCCCAGCGAAATGGCCGATTTTAGCGGGCAGCCACAAACCATTGAAAACTTGCGGATATTTATAAAGGCTGCCAAAATAAGGGGCGAAGCGCTGGACCACATTTTGTTTCACGGCCCGCCGGGCTTAGGCAAAACAACTTTAAGCAGGATAGTAGCCAACGAGTTGGGCGTAAGCATAAAAGAAACCAGTGGCCCTGTAATTGAAAAGCCCGGCGACCTTGCAGGCCTGCTCACCAACCTGGAAACCAACGATGTGCTTTTTATTGATGAGATACACCGGCTTAGCAATGTGGTAGAAGAATACCTGTATGCCGCCATGGAAGATTTTAAGATAGATATTTTAATAGATAGCGGCCCAAATGCACGTAGCGTACAAATAAACCTGAACCCTTTTACATTAATTGGTGCCACTACCCGAAGCGGTTTATTGACTGCGCCATTGCTATCCCGTTTTGGCATTAAATCCCGCTTAGAATATTACAATGCTGCAACGCTGCAAAAAATAATTATCCGCAGCGCGGGAATTTTAAATACTACTATAAGCAACGAAGCAGCCGATGAAATTGCCGGCCGTAGCCGTGGTACGCCCCGTATTGCCAATGGCTTATTACGAAGGGTAAGGGATTTTGCGCAAGTATTGAACGACGGTATCATCGATATCGGTATTACCCATCATTCATTAAAAGCCTTACATGTAGATGCCCATGGGCTGGATGAAATGGATAACCGCATACTAAACGCCATCATTGATAAATTTAAAGGTGGTCCTGTTGGCATAACGACAATTGCCACTGCCGTGGGAGAAGAACCCGGCACATTAGAAGAAGTGTACGAGCCCTTTTTAATACAGGAAGGCTTTTTACAGCGGACGGCGAGAGGAAGGGAAGCTACTGCAAAGGCTTATAAGCACCTAGGTAAAGTGCCCCCTGCATCGGGTACATTATTTGCCTGACCTGTTTTAGCGAAGTTGGTTTTTATCACCTAAAAAGCAAGAAGTGAAGCCGGTTAAAGATAACTCCAGAAATTAATTTAATTGAATGCGTATTCCGGTAATAATAGGTTTTCTTATTACTATTTTCGGGGCTTAAATGATATGCCCTTAACAGTTAATAAAGTAATTTGCATTTTTACAGTATTAGGATTGAATTATAGTAAAAAAGGCTGCCCATCAACAAGGCAGCCTTTTTCCAATTCAATTTTATATTACGCAGCTACCAGCCTAAATCCATTTCCATGGATATTTACTATTTCTATGGTGCTGTCTTCTTTTAAATATTTGCGTAATTTGGCGATGTACACATCCATGCTACGACCGTTAAAATAGGTATCGCTGCCCCAAATTTTCTTTAACGCTATTTCTCTCTGCAACAAATCATTTTTGTACTCGCAAAGCATTTTTAATAATTCATTTTCTTTGGGAGATAAAGTTTGCACTTTCCCTTCAAAAATCAATTCCCTTAAGCGTGGGTTAAAGTGATATTTGCCCATATCAAATTCTGCATTCACTTCTTCGCGATGCATTTCTTCATTGCGTTTTAAAATGGCTTTTATCTTAAGCAATAATACTTCACTATCAAAAGGCTTTGTTATATAATCATCCGCCCCTAATTTATAGCCTTGTATAATATCATCTTTCATTGTTTTGGCAGATAAAAAGAATAGCGGAACATCTGGGTTGATGTCGCGTATTTCTTCCGCCAGCGTAAAGCCATCCATGTTTGGCATCATAACATCTAACAAGCAAATATCGAATTTCTCACGCTGGAACGCTGCCAGGCCAAGGCGGCCATCCCTTTCCAATACCACTTCATAGTCATTCAGTTCCAGGTAATTTTTAAGTACCATACCAAGATTGGTATCATCTTCGCATAATAATATTTTAGGTTTTACTGCTTCCATGTTTTTAATAATTTAGTGGCAAATAAAATCGATTCTTTTTTAATGAAACGAAGTTACAGACTATTTTTTTGTTAAAGATTGTTTTATAATACGCTTGAAAAACGTTTTTTACTGGAAAAAAGTTAAATAAAAAAAGCCATCTTTTTACAGATGGCCTCTAACTTTTTTAAATCAACAATTATTGAAAATCAGCCGCTGTAACGCCTTCGTTCAATTTATAGTCAACATATTTTATAGTAAATTCCTGTCCGCCTGCATTCCTTGATATTTCGAAAGGCAGTAAGACCATACCTACTTTCCTGTAGTCTTTGTATTCTATTGATTCGACTACATCTTGCCCTTCTTTTTTAGTAGTAACATCTTCCTTTAATAACAAGCCAGATTTAGTTGAATATTCCTGGATAGATAGTTTGCCACTAGGCATCAGCACTTTCATACGATAAGTTTCTTCGTCGCCCACTTTGCCCGTACCTAAATAATCTGTTTTATAATCCGCATTGCTAATGTAGTATAATTGCGGAATTACACCCTTGTCGTCCAATGCTTCTTTAATATCCTGTTCTGCCATTTCCTTTTTTTGGGGGCCTTGCTGTTGAAATCCTTTGCCGCCATCAAACACGCTTTTCATCACCGTCATGGTACCCATCTTAAATTCAATAAACTGCTTATTAGGGTTCATGCGTTTATCAATTCCGGTAAAGCTTCTCCCCATCATATCCAGGCTGGTGTTGGCTAATATGGTGTTTATCTTTGCCACTTCATCTTTACCACCAATGGCTTTTAAGTAACTGTTTACTATTTCGTATACAGAAATATTATTGGTAGTTTTTGATGTTTCGCCAACTTTAGGGTCGTTTGCTTTTTCAACTACTGGTTCTGCATAGCGGTCATATTTTTTAATAGGATAACCAAGCCTCATTAACTTTGGAAGGATAATACTGCCATTGCCCACAATTACAATGCGGCTATTGCTTTCACTATAATACGTGTTGGCAACATTTTTAAGGTCAGCCAATGTAACGCTGTTTATCTTTTGTAAATAAGTGCGGTAAAAATCTTTAGGCAAATTATTTATTAGGATGGTTGATGCGTAGGTGGCGGTACGCGCAGGGTCTTCCATGCCTAATGCGAACGAACCGTTGTATTTTGCCTTGGCACTTTCTAGTTCTTCCTTAGTCACTTTGCCATCCCTCATGTTCAATATTTCCGCAAATATTTCTGCTGCGGCGCTATCTACTTTATCGGCACGTACAGCAGCGCTTGCGGTAAATAAGCTCTGGAAACGACCACTGCCTACCCTTGAATAACTGCCGTAAGTAAAGCCATGCTTTTCACGCAGGTTCATAAACAATTTACTTTCCGCACCACCGCCTAAAATTTGATTGGCTACTAATAAAGCATGGTAATCTTTATTGTTCATCGGGTTATTTACCAGGTTGCCTACATTTAGCTCGCCTTGTACGGCGGTAGGTATATCTACAAAATCAATTTCTGTTTTAATGGGGTTTTGTGCCAGCGGTATCGCAGGCAGGGTAAGCTTTTTGCCGGTCCAGCTGCCAAATGTTTTTGTTGCTAAAGCTTTGGCTGCTTCGGGGGTAATATCGCCCACAAAAGTTAAGTAAGACCGTGATGGAGTTATGTAGCTTTTATAAGCTTCTGTAACATCTGCCAGCGTTAATCCTTTTACGCTTTCTTCTGTTGTAAACTCGCCTTGCGCTGTTTGCTTGCCGAAACTTAATGCAGCATTAACCCTGACCGCAATGGCAGGTGCACTCTTTTCATTTGCTTTCAAACCAGTTATGGTCATTGTTTTTAGCTTATCGAAAGATAATTGTGAAAGAGCCGGGTTTTTTAAGCCATCTGCCATTAAGCCGAATGCTTTATCAAAGTACCTAGTTAATGCACTTGCAAAGCCGCCGCTCGCATACATGCTTACATCAGCGCCAATCATATCAACCGCTTCATCAAATTTTTCTTTTGATAATGTAGTGGTGCCTTCGCCCAGCATTTGCCCCATCAAATTTACCAGGCCTGCTTTTTTACCTTCGTATATCGGGCCTGCATCAATGTTTAAAGACGCGTTTACTTTTGGGAATTTATGGTTTTCTACTACCAGCACGGTCATGCCATTTGGCAGCGTAAAAATAACCGGGTCTTTTAAAGAAACAATTGGTGCCGGGCCAGCGGCAGGTTTTTTCGACCTGTCAACTTTTACTTGTGCAGATGCATGCTGTAACAAAACAACACTCAATACGAGTATGATAATTTTTTTCATTTAATATATTTTATACGATGTATTATTTTGATAAGATAAAATGCAGGATGATTACTTTTTTGGTAAATAATACAACACTACCCGTTGATTTTTATTAAGGTATTTTTTTGCCACATCCTGAATATCCTGGCGGGTTATCTTTCTTATTTCTTCTAACTCTATGTTGATGTTATTGGTATTTTTGTAAAAGGTATAGCCATTAGCAAGGTTTTCTGCAACGCCCAGCATTTTACTATTTTGACCGATAAAAGCGTTTTCAAACTGGTTCTGCAATTTTATAAATTCCGCTTCTGTTATAAGGGTGTTTTGAAGCTTCACCACTTCATCATCCATATCTTTTAACAGGGTGTCTAAAGGTGTATCGTTATTAGGTAAAGCAAACGTTATGTAAGCACCGTAATCTTCCAAGGCATAACTAAAAGAAGCTACTTCAAGCGAGTTCTTTTTATCATCTACCATCTTTTTATACATGCGGCTGCTATTGCCTTTGCTCAATACTGCAGATGCCATTTCAAGCGCTTTAGAATCTTTGCTGGTTTCGCCAGGCACCCTGTAAGCCGCCAACACAGCGGGTATCTGGATGTTGCTATCATAAGCGGTATCAATTATTTCTTTAGCGATAGGGTCTTCTTTAGCAGTGGTACGTACAATAGCAACGCCTGCGGGAATATCTCCAAAATAATTTTCCACCAAAGTTTTTGTCTTCGCTATATCAATATCGCCTGCTATAACCAATACTGAATTACTTGGGGTGTAATACTTTTTATTGAAGGCCTTAAACTCTCCAAGGGTAGCACTATCAAGGTCGGCCATACTGCCAATGGGCACCCAGTTATAAGGGTGTTTGGTAAACAGCCTTTTCATTATTTCGCCGATAACGTTACCATAAGGCTGGTTATCTACTCGCAGCCTTTTTTCCTCTTTCACTACTTCGTTCTGCGTTTTTACGCCGGTTTCATTTATTACCGGGTGCAGCATACGTTCGCTTTCGAGCCATACGCCGGTTGCTAGCTGGTTACTGGGAAAAACCTCGTAATAAAACGTCCTGTCTTGGGTAGTGTTGGCGTTGTTTTGGCCGCCGTTGCTGCTCACTATCTTCATAAACTCGCCACGTTTAATATTGTCGCTGCCTTCAAAAAGCAAATGCTCAAAAAAGTGCGCAAAGCCTGTACGGCCCACCACTTCATCTTTACTGCCCACATGGTACATTACGGATACGGCCACCACCGGCGCCGATTTATCCTGGTGCAAAACAACGTGCAGCCCATTTTTTAAATTGTATTCCGTGTAGGCAATTTTTTGAGCCGACGCAGACATAACCGTTGTCGTAAACAAGAGGTACAAAATTCTTCTTTTCATATTTTTTAAATTTGAACACCAAATGTAGGCAGATAATGATAGAGTATAGGTTTGCTTGTATATTTTTTATGAATGGTAGTTGGATAGGGGATGATTTGATTTGCACCCCAATTATATAATTTACCCCTTACTTCAAATTAATTTTTACTTACTATCTTCATTAATCATTCACAACCCATAATAAAAGGTAATAAAATTTCTACAGGCATTAATGAAAAAATTACTGCAAAAAATATTCAGGCCGTTCTTTGTTTGGCTGGCAGATAGGTTTGCATCTGCCCCTATAAAAGCCGATGTATTTAAATCACTCAGCAAATTGTATAAAACCATCACTACAAATAAAAGCATCCGCGGCATTGTGCTGGATATCAATTTAACAACGGATAATTTTATAATTTTTAGCGATCAGCATAAAGGCAATAAAGACCATGCTGATGATTTTGCGGGCAACGAAATAAATTATATAGCTGCGCTGCAGTATTACCATGAGCAATGCTTCAATTACATCAACCTGGGCGATGCGGAAGAGCTTTGGAAATATACGCCGGAGCAAGTGCTGCCAAAATATAAAGCGGCGCTGAAAGCAGAAGCTAACTTTCAGCCCGATAAAAAATACTACCGCACTTTTGGCAACCACGATTTATTATGGAAAAATAAACTGGATGTACTACTGCAGCTAAAAGATATTTTTGCCATGCCCCTACCTGTACATGAAGGCATTGTGCTAAGGACGGCGACTGCCAGCAATACCGCATTCAGTATTTTTCTTACACATGGGCACCAAGGCGATAAAATGAGCGACAACAACCAGGTAAGCACCTGGATAATTGCGCATATATGGTCGCCCATACAACGGTTTTTAGAGATTAATGTCAACACGCCATCCAACGATTTTTATTTGCGTGACAAGCACAATAAATTAATGTACGAATGGAGCAGCCTTAGAAAAAACCTGCTGCTTATTACCGGGCACACGCACAAGCCGGTTTTTGCATCTGGGAAATATGCGGAGGAGGAGGAACACAAGATAACGTTGCGTGAAGCAGATGATAAACTTAAGCCGGGTTATTTTAATACCGGCTGCTGCTGCTTTAACGATGGCGATATTACAGGCATTGAAATAGCTGGCGGCTTTATACGGCTTATTAAATGGCATACCGATAATGGCATGCCACAACGTTTTGTTTTGGAAGAAAAGCAACTGGAAGAAATAGTGAGGGCTCTGTGAAGGCTACCACCATCCCCCAAATGGGTATAAATAAATTTTTTTATTGCCAGTACCTTAGCTTTTATTAGTACATTAAAAAAATTGTACAAAAATTAAAATCTAACAAACCAAGCTTTGTGTTGTTACATAACTTTACCTTACTGTATTGCTACTACCAACGCACATTGCAATGCACAACCACAAAATTTTACGCATGCGGATATTGATTTTACTTTATAGCGCCTTTACTTTAACCGTTACCCATGCGCAGCAAGGTAACTGGCAGGCACAGCTAAACAGAAAAGATGGCAATAACATTGCTTTTACATTTGAGTGGAAAACAGAAAATGGCAAACCGGTATGGTACATAAAGAATGCTGCTGAAAAATTACGGGTAAGCAATATCGTTGCATCAGGCGATTCGTTTTTTGTGCAGATGCCGGTGTTTGAATCGCAGTTTAGGTTTGTTTATCGCAACGGAATTTTAAGCGGGCAATGGATAAAAAGCGGCGCCGTTAAAAACCAAATATTGCCTTTTAGCGCAAGTCCGGGCAATGAACGTTTTGCGGCAAATGGCAATGCCCTAAAAAATATTAGCGGGCGATGGGCGGTCAGTTTTTCTAGTGCTAAGCCGGGTGAAATTTCTGTGGGGGAATTTGTACAGAAGGGTAATTTGGTAACGGGCACGGTACTGAATGCTTACGGTGATTACCGTTACCTGGAAGGCATTGTTACAAAAGATTCTTTGCTGCTATCTGCATTTGATGGCGGGCATGCGTTTATTTTTAAAGCGCACATTAATAGTTATAGTTCCATAACTGATGGGCATTTTTTTTATGGCGCAGCCGGTAATGAAACATGGACAGCCATTAAAAACAACAACGCAAAAGTACTGAAAGAAATAGTAGCCATGCACCTGAGGCCAGGTGAAGAAAAGCTCGATTTTTCGTTTAAAGATATTGATGGCAAACGAGTTTCTATTAACGATAACCGATTTAAAAACAAAGTGGTGATAGTGCAAATAATGGGCAGCTGGTGCCCCAACTGTATGGATGAGACCGCTTTTTTAAGCGATTATTACAACCGCAACAAACAACGTGGCGTTGAAGTTATAGCGCTTGCTTATGAATACACTACCGATTGGGGCAGAAGCATTAAAAGCCTTAAAAGATTTAAACAAAACTTTAATGTGCAATACACTATTTTAAATACTGAAGTAGCTGTTACAGATTCGTTGCGCACGCAAAAAACATTACCGCAACTAACAGATATCAAATCTTACCCTTCCTCAATTATTATTGATAAAAAAGGTAAGGTAAGAAAACTGGAAACTACTTTTAACGGCCCTGCAACCGGCGAACATTACGCCATTTACAAAAAAGAATTTGAGGCAACCGTTAATGATTTACTGAACGAAAATTAAAAAGATACCTATGCTTGATAATATGGTATGCCCGGTAGATTTTGTATTGATGGATGAAAATAAAGCAAGGCTTACCGCGGGCAGCATTTTTGTGCTTGCCGTAACTTTTATGCTTACCTGCTTATGGCTGGTGCCTGTTTTTTTAGTAATAGATTTCTCGGCGCGTTCTTTTATGCCGGGCAAGTATAGCCTTCTAAATTTATTAAGCGGCAGGCTTATAAAAGTTTTTTCCATTAAGCCAAAAATGACAGACCAGGCACCTAAAAGGTTTGCGGCAAAAATAGGCTTGCTTTTTTCGGTTGCCATTGCCATTTGCTTTGGCTGTAATTATACCATGGCTGGTTTACTATTAGCTATGGTACTAGCTATTTTTGGCCTGCTGGAAAGTGCTCTCAGTTTTTGCGCTGGCTGCAATGTATATCATTTTTACAACAAGGCTTTTAAAAATAGCGACTGCTAATAGGCCACGTTAACTTAAGGGCTGCCCTTTGTAGCGGCACCACCCGCCCCTCTTTAACGGAAATCTCAGTTTGTCGCTAGCAAGCAAAATGGCTTTAATTAAAACATTGAACGCTTATGCACGCAACTAGTACCTTGTAACAAAAACAGCCATTCATCTGTAAGATAAAAGAAGTTTTTTAATTTGATAATACACTTAAATAAAAATAAATGCCAACACTTTT
>JAYVUJ010000185.1:0-4286 GCA_043788035.1 Ferruginibacter sp.
GATAGCCTGCCCGAAACCGCCAGCTTTTGGCTACTGAGTATCCTGCCATTGGCGGTAATGGTTGGCTTGTTTACTTACACAATAAAAAATGCCCGACAAATGAGCTTTATGAAGGTGTTTTCGCTCGCCTTAATCTTCAGCGGCGGCATAGGCAACATCATCGACCGCATTGCATTTAACCGCCACGTTACCGATTTTATGATACTCAATTTTAAAGGCCTGCACACCGGTATTTTTAATGTGGCTGATATGTGCGTAACAGCCGGCGCCATCGGCTTGTTGCTGTTTTACAACGACAGGCGAAACGAAAATACCGTTCCAGCCTAGTAGCAGCCAATATTTTTGAAGCTTTTTTGTTGCCCCGCCCAATACAGCAGCCATCTGGGGCTTCATAGGCGTAGCACACTTGTACATTGTTTTTTCAGGGATCTTTTATCACGAACTTTGGGGCTCGTTAATATTAAATCTTGTTGCAAAACTGTACAATATTTGTAGTAGTTTAAAGAAGGAAGCAATCAAATAAAATAACTATAAATACATTAATAAATTCTCCTGCACTTATTAATATTTCGCTAACAGGTATAACTACAGAAAAGTAAAGCTATCCTTTGGCTCCAAATCTTTATGTAAACTCAATTTAAACAATAGTAATTTCAAGTATTAAGCCAAGTACATCAAGTATCCTAAACCCCAAAACAACTCTGTAAATAACAGTATTAAGGATACTACTCTTGCCATAAATAAAAATACAAGCCTGATATAAATAAAATTATCCAAAAAAAACAGGCTGTAGCTTGGAGAGAAAAAAACCGCATTTTTGTTAATCAATTATCTATAATTAACTCCTGTCACAAATAAAATTAAAGGCTGGTTAATAATTTGTTCTATCTTCTTATCATTTTAATTGTTGTATTTATAAAACTTGTTTGCAAAATGCCACATCTTGACAAGCATTCAAAATGAGCAATCTTATCGTCTGTAACTTCGGAAGGCAACATAATAAAGGAATCAAGTAGCATATTTGGCACTTTCATAGAAATAGCCAGTACAGTCAATTAATTATGTTCTAGTTATGGCAGCACGCTAATGATAAGTTATATGAAATTGACCTTAATGATTGTAAACAACTAAACATCCCTGTAGCAGATAATGATACCATTGCTTTTGTATACCAGCAAAATTTATATCAGGTATATCGAAAACAATAGTGCGTATAAAAAATAATTTCTTAAGCTTTGCTGATAGTTTTTCATTAGCATTTCATCCTTTAAAACTAGAACTTTTTATCAACCCTACAAAACCAACGTAACAATAGAGTGCGGTCTACTAATATACTCCGCCGCTTTGCCTTTAATCCATAATTGAACAGGGCTTGTAATGCTACCAGTATTCATCACCACCACAGCAACTTTGCCATCGGGGTTTAAAAATGCGGTAGTCAGCAAATGGCTGCGGCTGGCAACGCTGCTAATTCTTTTTGCACCGGGGCGAATAAATTTAGAGAACTGCCCGATGTAATAATAAGCACTTGTATAAGTTAGTTCGCCGGTTGTTGTGTTGGCATGAACTGGTGCAAAGCAAAAGTTACTGGCGTGGTTAGGGCCGCCTTTTTCATCAAGTAAAATGTTCCAGTCTGTCCAGCCTACGGTACCGTTGTTAAAGTCGTTTATCATGCTACGCCCGTAGCGTTCGCCAAGTGGCCAGCTATTAATTTGTTCGGGAATAAATTTTTCTGCGCAGCCTTCTGTAAACATAATATTCTTGTCTGTCCATGCCTCGTGTACCCTTGCAACATTATCATACACTTCGCTACCACCGCTCCAGCTTTCGTACCAATGAAAGCCAATGCCCCAGGCATATTTCGCCGCTTCGGGGTCGCTAAAAATTACGTCTGCACGCTGGTACATGAGGTCTCGGTTATGGTCCCACACAATAATTTTTTTATCACCCAACCCATCTTTTTCTAATGTTGGGCCAAGGTAATTTTTTAAAAAATCCCTTTCCATTTCAGCAGTGTACACGCAGCTTTCCCAGCGTTGGGTTGCCATCGGTTCGTTTTGTACAGAAAGGCCCCAAATTGGCATACCTTCTTTTTCATATTCATGTATAAACTTGCCATAATAGTTTGCCCATGGCTGATAAAATTTTGCCAGCAAATGGCCGCCGTGCAATTTATCATTGTTGTCCTTCATCCAGGCTGGCGGCGTCCATGGGCTCACAAACATGGTAAGCTTTCCACCTGCAGCAGCAATAGCTTGCTTAATAAGCGGTATGCGGAATTGCTTATCGTGAGCCACATTAAAAGATTGCAGGCTACTATCTTTATCGGCCACATAATTATAATCGTCGCTACTAAAATCGCTGCTGCCAATGCTTGTGCGTGCCAAGGTGTAGCCTATACCTTTTGAAGTATCGTAGTAGGCTTGTAAAAATTGCTGCTGTTTATCTTTCGGCAACTTTGCAAAAACTTCGGCGGCAGCATCTGTTATAGCACCACCAATACCAAGAAACGGCTGAAAGGTTTTATCAGGATCTACAAACACGCAAACCTGCGTTTCAAGCGGCTGTAGCAAATCTTTAAACTGCAACGTGTCTGTAGCGGCAATCCTTAAATTGGTGCTATCGGCTGTAGTATAAACAATTACTTTTTTTCCTCCGGGGAAAAAGGTATTTCCGGTTGTTGCGGTATTGGTTTTAGGGGCAGTGTTACAGCCTGCCAATAGCAATAGCAGTATTGCGAAACAATTATTTTTCATACATTTTTTTTTATAGGTTGTTTACCAAATATAAGTACCCACGCCACCTGCAGGCAATGAAGCTATTACCCATTTACCATTAAACTTAATGTTGAAAACAATAGAGTTGGGGCCATCGTTTTCGGCTATCAGTATTTTTTTCCCGCTAGGTGTTTTAAAAGCAACGGTTTGTAAGTCGCCGCTAACATTGCTGCCAATACGTGTAGAACCCCCAGGTACAAATTTAGCTGCATGTGCAATAATGTAGTAGGCTACGTTTCGCTGTATGCTGCTGCCATTAATGGTTAGGGCACCTTTGCATGTTGTACATCCACCATTTGTATGCGGGCCAAAAGCTGCATCGTTGGCAAGGTTCCATTCCAGCGCATTGCGGCTCCAATTGCGCATGCTGCCTATCACTACATTTTTTAAATGCCATTTAAGGTCGCCTGCAAAATCGCCTGTTGATGCAGTGTATTGTTCAGTAAAATAAATATTTTTATTGGGGAAAGAAAAGTGCACAGTTGATAAAGCGCTAATATCACCAGCATATAAATGAAAGGCAGCGCCATCAACAAAAGCAGCAGCGCCTGCGTCGTTTAAAATAGTTGTAGGGTATTGAGGCACATCGCAATTATGGTCCCACACAATAATTTTTGTGGTAAGGTTAGCAGCCTTTAATGCAGGCCCTAAACTACCCCTAACAAAGTCTGCCTCCTGTACGGCCGTAACTACCATGCTGGGCGTATTGTTAGCATTGAGCGGTTCGTTTTGTGGCGTTATGGCATCAATAGTAATGCCTTGCGCCTTCATTTCCTGTAGGTATTTTACAAAGTATTGTGCATATACATTGTAATATTTTGGCTGTAGGCTGCCGGCAGTAAAACTGTTGTTATCCTTCATCCAAACAGGGGCGCTCCAGGGCGTTGCTACTATTTTTATGTTTGGGTTGATGACGATTATTTGTTTTAACAGCAGTATTAAATCTACATCGTTTACCGATAAATTAAAATTGGTTAAGGTGGTATCTGTTAAGCCAGCTAGCATATCATCGTAGGTAAAAGTAGCAGCACTTAAATCTGAAGCGCCAATGCTAATGCGTAAGTAACTTACGCCAATGCTTGTTTCGGCACTGCCAAATAATTCGTTTAACAGGCCCGCTTTATCAGCACTGTTTAAACCGTTGATGAGCGTCGCGCTTCCGCCTGTAAGCGTGTAGCCGAAACCATCTACAGTTTGCATTTTTTGTGTAGTATCTATTTCAATATTGGTAAAACTGTTAGCCGTGGCAGTAAAAGAAAGGATGCCTGTTTGTTTTTTTAGCAACACAGACTGGTCGCCATTCGTAAGCCAAAATTCAACATCGTTAGTGCCTGTTACTGGTGGCGTTACTGGTGGCACTACAACCGGTGGTGTAACAGCACTTGCGCCGGTACTGCTTTTGCTGCAACTGGTAAACAAAATAATGGTACAGTATAAAAATAGACAAGTAATATTTTTAACCTTCATAAACATAGTTTTAATATGGCGAAAAAGGATTGACGAAAAATG
>JAYVUJ010000186.1:0-2820 GCA_043788035.1 Ferruginibacter sp.
GGTAAATACCAGCTTTCTTCCGGCATATCGCGGGATGAATGGGCGCAGCAAATGCCCCTGATAAAAAAGACATTCGACCATAATAATTTATATGCGAAAGCCTCCATGGATATGATTTTTACGAAAGATATGATGGAAGGCGCTACTGTATTGGACTGTAAAGAAACCCGTAGCGGATATTTTGAAAATAAGGGCAATGGGCAGTTTGTTTTTCACCCTTTTCCATTAATGGCGCAGGTAGCACCCGTAAATGCAATTGTTTGTGCAGATGTAAATAACGATGGCAATATAGATATGATACTTGCCGGAAATGAATACCAGAGCCAGGTAAACGCCGGTCGTTACGATGCATCGTATGGCTTGCTGTTAACCGGTAATGGCAAAGGGATGTTTAATACAGTAATGCCCGCCGAAAGCGGATTAATAATAGATGGCGATGTAAAAGATGTAAAGATTATTACTTCCGTAAAACAAAAAATATTGCTTACCGCTATAAACGATACTGCGATGAAAGCATTTTATATAAGGGGAAAATAACTGGCTTGCGAATAAAAAATGTAAGTATAAATTGGATATACTTTTACCTTAGCTTCACCAACAAAATTGAAATTTATGCATGGTAAACCTCAATATCTGTAGAAGGTATACAGCTTATTTTTTCTTTAAAGATGATTGCCTGATGATGAGCTTGGAATGCACCACGATCGTTTTTGTTTTCTTAATATTCGAGATCCCTTTTAAGTGGTTGATGAGGTTGCGGGCGGTAATTTCGCCCATGTCTATACCGGGGTAATCGATGGTAGTTAGCTGTGGCTCTACTATTTTAGACACGGCATCGTTGTTAAAGCCTACTATCGCGATATCTTCCGGTATCCTAATCCCATTTGCTTTTAAGGTTTGTATGCATACGGCGGCAGAAAAGTCGTTGGTAATAAAAGCCCCGTCGGGCATGGGTTTCATCTTCATTATTTCATTGGCTGCTTCTACGCCGCAGTGTTCGCTCAAGTCTTTTATCAGTACTAACTTTTTATCAAATGGAATATTATTTTGTGCCAGTGCATCGCAATAGCCTTTGTAACGCTGGGCATACACATTGCGTGAAAGTGTTGCGGTTACAAGCACAATTTTTTTGCAGCCTTGTTCTATCAAATGTTCCGTTGCCTCAAAGCCGCTTTTATGGTTATTGATTACCACGTTGGTGTTGATGTCGTTTTCTTCTACACGGTCAAAGAAAATTACCGGTATGCCTTTTTCTTCAAACTGCTTATAATGCGAAAGGTCTTTGGTATCAAAAGCCAGCGATGCAATTACGCCATCTACTCTTTTATGAAAAAAGTTGCTGGCATTAGAAACTTCTTTTTTATAGCTTTCACAAGAATGCGCAATGATAATATCGTAGCCTGTTTCAGCCGTTACTTTTTCTATACCCGCTAAAACAGATGTTATGAAATTACTATTGAGCTCATGTACGATAAGCCCGATGGTATTTGTTTTTTGTTTACGTAAGCTGCTGGCAAAAGTATTGTGCCGGTAACCCAATTCTTTAGCAGTATCCTGAATTTTTTTGCGGGTGTTTTTATTAATAGTCGGATTATCCTGCAAGCCCCTGCTTACCGTAGTAGAAGAGATAGACAAAGTTTTTGCTATGTCGTAAATGGTGGCTTCTTTTTTAATTAACTTCATTATCAATCAATAGTTTAAGATAGGAATGTACACATTTCTTGCAATATCATTTGTAACAGTTGGCTATTTAACTTTAAACACCTTTACATTTTCGTTATTGATAGCTGTTATTAAAAGCTTTTCTTTTTTTGAATTCATTATAAGCTTCATGCTTTTTACATCGCCATTTACTATAAAGCCGCTACTGGCGGGCGATATAGCTGTAAACTCCTTATTTTTATTGCCCATTAAAACCAACCCGTAAGAGGCATCGTACCTGCCCGTCATTATTTCTGACTGGTATTCGTTGCCTGCAATAATAAGGTCTTTTATACCATCGCCATTAATATCTGTGCTTACAATTGCATTAACCGGTGCAAACTGCGCCTGCATGGGTAATATATGCTTAACGAATTTTCCATTGCCTTTATTTTCCAGCCAGCAACTGGCAGTTTCATTACAGGTAAATTCCAGCAGCCCATCTTTGTTTTTATAGATATCATCCAGCGTTGCCGTTGCATAATCCGCATGCTTAAGGAATTGCTTTTTTATGCTGGGTACTTGCTCTGCCAGCACATCCCTGTTTATGGATGGGTACAATTCTTTTTTGCCTTTTGTATCTTTTAAATAATAAAACATAACAGGGTCAATGCTACCATTGCCATCAATATCTTTTGCATACAGCTTCATGGGTTCGGCGGCAGTAACATGGTACCTGCAATTAAGCCCGAGGTTGCCTGCTACAAAATCAATATCGCCATCATTATCAATATCCGTTGCCACTAAGCTTCGCCACATGCCATTCATTTTTGTAAGCCCGGTTTGGGTTGTTACGTCGGTTAAAGTTTTATTGTTGTTCTTAAAAAATTGTACGGGCATCCATTCTCCGGCTATCACCAGGCCTAATTTTTTATCATTATCAAAATCTACCCAGGCGGCGGCGGTTACCATGCCTGCCTGTTGCAAAGCCGGGCACACACTTGCAGTTACATCTGTAAAAATGCCTTTGTTATTATGCAGTATAAAGCTTCGGGGAGATGTTGGGTATTTTTTGGAAACACGCCCGCCAATAAAAATATCAGGCTGCCCATCACCATCATAATCACCAGTGGCCACGCAACCGGCGATGGTTGTAACGCTTGCTGGTATTGCGTTAGC
>JAYVUJ010000187.1:0-28145 GCA_043788035.1 Ferruginibacter sp.
GATTCCCTGGCAGGGCTGGTGCTGGAAATAGCCGGCGAGTTTCCGCAGGTAAATGAGGAAGTGTCTAGCGGCGATTTTATATTTATCCCTTTAGAAATAAACAAAAACCGGATAGATAAAATAAAAGTTATCATTAAGCCATTAACACCAAAAGCATAACCGTAGTAGAACATTAAAGGCCTCAAATGCAAAACAGTTTTTTATCGCGATATAAATTATTCTTTACTCTTTTTGTAGGTATTGCTTGTTGCATATTTTTTAATGCCTGCAACTCCCCCTACATTTCTAAAAAAAGAGGCTATTATTTTATCGAATTACCCCAACGAAAATACCAGCTATTCGACCAGCCAAATTTGCCGTATAGTTTTGAGTACCCGGTGTACGCCAATGTTGTTCAAGACACTACTTACTTTGACAATAACCCCGAAAACAACTACTGGCGTAATATTGATTTTCCCAATTTTAATGCCAGGATATTTTTGAGCTATAAAGAAATTGGTGGTAAGTCCTTATACAAAATAAAGCAAGCTAACGGACTATATAAAGATTCAACGGGCATTAATTTATTTGACAAAATGGTGGCTGATGCCTTTACCCTCACCAATAAAAATAATGTAGTTTCCAGCTCCATCAACGATAGCCTGGTACATACTCCCAATGGCATTAGCGGTGTATTTTTTAAAGTAGGCGGCAATGCAGCTACTAGTAAGCAGTTTTTTTTAAGCGATACCACCAAAAACTTTCTTCGTGGCGCTTTGTATTTTGATGTAACGCCCAATGCGGATTCTTTACGTCCCGTACAAGATTTTCTACAGGTGGATATGGACCATATCATCAACACTTTTAAGTGGAAAAATAAAGGTTAGTAAGAAATCTGCTCATCTACCAATAATTGTGGTAAAAGCTCCCTGAAAAATAACTGTAAAGGAGTGCGACGGCCCTCCCGGCTGCCATTCAGACGGGTTTGTTAAGATCCGCAGCGCTATGTATTGGTCCAGACCTTAATTTTTTCTAGTTAACGGTCACTTAATTTTAAAGCCGCTCCGCAGAAACCACTTTAAATGCTTGCAGCTTTGCACTACTTTTGCACCTGTTATGATAGCAATAGACAACATATTGATAAGCGATGAAATTGTGCAGGAGCAATTTGTGTGCGACCTTAATAAATGCAAGGGCGGCTGCTGCGTAGATGGCGATGCAGGCGCGCCTTTGGATAAAGAAGAACTTCAAAAAATTAATGACGTGTACGATGCAGTGCTACCTTATTTGCCAGCGGAAAGCCAGCGGGAACTGCAACGCCAGGGAAAATATGTGCACGATAAAGAGTATGGGTGGGTAACGCCTACTATTGCCAGCAAAGTTTGTGTGTATGGCATTATAGATAAATTGGGCATTGTTAAATGCGGTATTGAACAGGCATATAACGATGGAAAGGTGCAATGGAAAAAACCTATCAGTTGCCATTTATTCCCCATTCGCATACAAAAAAGCAGGGACAAGCAAACGGATTACGTAAATTACGAACCCCGGGAAGGCTTGTGCAGCGCTGCTTGTACGCTAGGCAAAAAATTAAAAGTGCCGGTATATGTTTTTTTAAAAGATGCACTGATAAGGAAATATGGCGTTGAATTTTATGAAACTTTAGAAGCAACGGCCGAACACATGAAACCGAAAATTGAAAAGAAATTTTAACCTGCTGGTTAATTACGTTAATACAGACTGATATAATAATGAAAAGAATTGTTGTTTACATTGGGATTTTTTTATTGATTGCTTCATTGGTTTGCTGCTCTGTAAATAGGGCTAAAATTGATAACAGCCTCGGTAAATACTTTGACGAAAATAAAGTGGAAGGATGTTTCACCATGCTGGATAACAGCAATGGCAAGGTAACTGTGTATAACCTTAATATGGATACAATACGCTACACGCCTGCATCTACATTTAAAATTGTTAACTCGTTGATTGGGTTAGAAACCGGCGTTATAACTGATGAGAAAATGGTTATAAAGTGGGATGGCATAAAGCGCAGCAATCAGGATTGGAATAAAGACATGTCGATGGAAGAGGCTTTTAGAGTGAGCTGTGTGCCTTATTACCAGGAAGTTGCACGACGTATTGGAAAAGATACCATGAAGCTTTGGATTGATTCTGTTGGTTATGGCAATAAAAATATCGGCAATAAAATAGATACTTTTTGGCTGGATAATAGCCTGAAGATTTCTGCAGATGAACAATTGGGGCTGGTAAAACGCCTTTACTTTGACCAGTTGCCTTTTCAAAAACGTACCCAACAAATTGTTCGGGATGTAATGCTGATTGAAGATAGCACCACCTACAGCCTGAGTTATAAAACCGGTTGGGGCTTTGATGAAAAGCATGATAACCTGGGCTGGATAGTTGGCTGGATAGAAGAAAATAAACACCCTTATTTTTTTGTATCTGTGGTTAAATCTGCTGACCCAAACATAGACATGCGAACCATCAGGCTAAAAATTACCAAAGGTATTTTAAAGCAATTGGGCTTTTTTAATGGCAGGATGTAAGGCACGGCTTTTGACTATGAAGCATAAATTATGATTGCTTTCACAGTATTATATTTTTAAGATAATATTTTTGGTATTAAATAAATTAAAAGCTTCTTATAGTTTCAGGGGCAACCAATGTTACAGTTTCAGCACATAGAATATTTATTAGCATTGGCAATTGTTCCATTAATGGTAATGCTGTATTATTTAGTGATCAGGCATAAGAAGAAAACAATTAAAAAAATTGGTGACGAAGCCCTGGTGAACCAGCTAATAAAAGATTATAGCCCCGCTAAATTTTCTATCAAATTCATTTTAATTGTAGCAGCTTTTGTTATTGGTGTTATAGCATTGGCAAACCCACGTAAGCCACAAGGCAGTACCATGGTAAGCCGTAGCGGTATAGATGTTATGATTGCGTTAGATGTAAGCAAGAGTATGCTAGCGGATGATATAAAGCCTAGCAGGCTGGAAAGGGCCAAACAGTTTATAGCAAAATTGATAGACAGGCTGCCAAACGATAGGATTGGTATTGTGGTTTTTGCAGGGCGGGCATACCTGCAAATGCCCTTAACAACAGATCATCCTGCCGCAAAAATGTACCTTCAATCTGCCACTACAGATGTGGTGCCAACTCAAGGCACTGTTATTGGCGACGCACTTAAAATGTGTTACGCGGCATTTAATACAAAAGAGAAAAAATACAAAGCAGTATTGCTGATAAGCGATGGCGAAGACCATGATGAATCTGCCATTAAAACAACTAAAACCTTAGCAGATGAAGGCGTGATGGTAAACACCGTGGGCATAGGGTCACCAGAAGGCACAACGATTATTGACCCCGCAACCCATGAAACTAAAAGGGATGCTACTGGTGCACCGGTAATAACGAAATTGAACGAAGATGAATTAAAAAGTATTGCTACTAATGGAAATGGTCTATACCAGCTTTTTACCAATACGGATGAAGTGGTAGATAATATGGATGCACAATTAAAAACCATGGGGCAGCGTTCTGTAACCGAGAGTTCCTTAGTAGATTATAAAAACTTTTTTCCATGGCTGCTTGGGATTTTGCTGATAATATTATTAATAGAACTGTTTATTTCTGAGATTAAGCCAATGGCTGCGACCACAAAAAAACCACTAAAAAAACATTCTGTAACATTGCTGCTAATATTAATGCCGGCATTGTTGTTTGCACAAAGCAACAGCGTACTTATAAAACAAGGCAACGACGCCTACGACAAAAAAGAGTTTGGCGTAGCAGCGGATAATTATAAAAAAGTTATAGGTATAGACCCTGCAAACGAAAAAGCCCAATATAATTTAGGCAATGCATTATATAAAAATGGAAACACAGACGAAGCGCTAGAGGCGTATGATGCAGTTATAAAAGGCAGCAACAAAAAAAATGACCAATCAGATTCCTGGTATAATAAAGGCGTAGCTTTACAAAATAATAAAAAATTGCCTGAATGTATCGATGCTTATAAAAATGCCTTACGGCTTAATCCTGCAGATGAAGAAGCAAGGTTTAATTTACAAAAAGCATTAGCGGAGCAAAAAAAAGATCAACAGCAGCAAAAAGATAAAGATGACAAGGATAAAAAAAGGTCGAAAAGCGACCCCGAAAAAGATAAAAAGCAGAACGAGAAAGATAACAAAGACAAGCAACCCAAGCCACAACCGAGCAAGATGACGCAAAAGGAAGCTGAAGAAAAGCTAAAGGCTTTGCTGCAGCATGAAAAAAACCTGCAAGATAAATTACGGAAAGTAGATGCCGCCGCGCCGGAGAAGCCGGAAAAGGACTGGTAATGAATAGATAACGAAGCGGGGCAACAACCCTGCTTTTTTGTTGTTAATCTGTAATATAAAATAGCCTTAAATTATAGCAAGCCTTTGAATTGCCCCAGGCTTAACCCAGGGCAATTCTGTAATATTTATAATTATGCAATTGTATTGTGAGTCGTTAACGGACTATAAACGCCTTAAGACAAGAGAAGTTAAAGTTGGCAATTTATTGCTAGGCAATGGGCATCCTATACGGGTACAGACTATGACGACTACCGATACCATGGACACTTTGGCCACTGTAGAGCAAACCATCCGCTGCATACAAGCTGGTGCAGAACTGGTCCGTATAACAGCGCCATCCAAAAAGGAAGCGGAAAATTTACAAAATATAAAAGATGAATTAAACAGGCGTGGCTATTTTGTGCCGCTTGTTGCCGATATACATTTTACACCGAACGCCGCAGAAATAGCAGCCAGGATAGTGGAGAAAGTTAGGGTGAACCCAGGCAATTACGTAGATAAAAAGAAGTTTGAACAAATTGATTATACGGATGCAGAATATGCGGAAGAAATTGAAAGGATAACAGAACGGTTTACCCCATTGGTATTAATTTGCAAACAGCATGGTACAGCCATGCGCATCGGTACAAACCATGGTAGCCTTAGCGACCGTATTATGAGCCGTTACGGCGATACTGCAATGGGCATGGTGGAAAGCGCCATGGAGTTTTTGCGCATCGCAAGAGCGCAGGATTACCACCAGATAATTTTGAGCATGAAAAGCAGTAACCCATTGGTTATGGTGCAGGCGTACCGTTTACTTATTAGCCACATGATGGATGAGTTTGGCGAATGCTACCCATTGCATTTAGGCGTAACAGAAGCAGGCGATGGTGAAGATGGCAGGATAAAATCAGCCATTGGTATTGGCACGTTGCTGGAAGATGGTATTGGCGATACTATTAGGGTAAGCCTTACCGAAGACCCTGAATTTGAAATTCCGGTATGCCTGGACCTCGTAAAAAGATATACGGCGGCCACTGAAAATATACAATCAAATGAAAGTGCCGATATCAAGCTTCCCTATTCGCCTTTTGACTATAAAAGGCGTGCTACAAATGAAGTTGCAAATGTTGGCGCCAGGCATGTGCCTGTGGTAATTGCAGATTTTATGCTGGCTGAAAACATTACCCATACTGACTTAGAAGCTATCGGTTACAGGTACGATGCAATAACGGACAAATGGAAAATTGGTGATGCCGCCGCTGATTACTTGTATATCGGCAATAAAAAACTTAACCTTGCATTGCCCGGAACATTGCGGGTAATTTGTAATTATAACGCCTGGTTATCAGCGCCAACTGATGGTAAATATTTTCCATTTTTTCAAGGCGATGAATTTTTAATTGCTAAAAAAATATCGGATAAAATAAACTTTGTAGCCATAGATTCCGAAAGGGTTTCTGAAACATTGATACAAAAAATAAAAGCTGATGCAACAGTTGTAATGTGTGTGTACTCCACTACGGCAAATGCCATGCAGTCAGTACGCCAATTTATAAGTAAGCTAATGGGGCTACAAATTTGCTGCCCGGTAATATTGTCTGTTGAAAGCCATGAAAGCTCTATTGATGAACAGCTTATTCATTTTAGTACAGAAGCCGGGGCACTATTTTTAGATGGCATGGGTGATGGTATATGGCTCAGGAACGACCCGGCGGCGCTAACCAATCAAAAAGTATCCGGGCGTACTTATCTCGAAACAAAAAGTAACCATCAATTCATCAATAATACCTCCTTTTCTATTTTACAAGCCGTGCGTACCAGGATATCAAAAACAGAGTATATTAGTTGCCCAAGCTGCGGAAGGACGCTTTTTGAACTACAAGAAACTACGGGAAAAATACGTGCTGTCACCAATCATTTAAAAGGGTTAAAAATTGCTATTATGGGCTGTATTGTAAATGGCCCTGGCGAAATGGCGGATGCGGATTTTGGCTATGTTGGCAGCGGTGTTGGAAAAATCACTTTGTATCGTGGCAAGGAAGTAGTTAAGCGTAACATAGACAGTAATATTGCTGTAGATGAACTGATAAATTTATTAAAAGAAAGTGGCGTATGGATCGATGCAGCTGAAGTTGCCGCTATTGCATAATGTTTTCTTGCATCAACCTTAAAACAGGTACTCGCATCATACCGGCCACATCGCGGTAATATATTAATTGCTTGTCGCCCGGCTCACTAAACCGATACCGCTTGCCACTTACGTTGCCGGTTACAGTAAGGGCAGTCTGGCCAGTATATTCAAAATAATTATCCTGCCCCGTACTTGCTTTTTGTGTTGCTTCTTTTCTATTGTTTTGTACAAATGATCCGGATGTTGCGTAATCATTTCTTTTGTTTCCGCAGTTACACATGGTTATTAATTTTTAATCTTCTATAAAATCTGGCGTACTTTCATCTTTATTTTTTGTATCAGTACGCATTGTAGTAATTTGTTCCAAAAGGCAGGCAGCGCCCGATAACGCCCACCAGTATAATAATTTCTGCCACCAATTATCTCCTTCCGCCAGCCCTAACGGTAATGCTACCCATACGCTTACGCAATAAAAGCAGTCGAGCAAAGCCCCCCAAAAACTATTGCCAGCCTTTCTTCTTGACAAAAAAACAATATTAAAGGGTCCGTCTTCTTTATTCAATAAATGGGTGATGCGCCAGGTTGCCAAAACCAATAATATAAACAAGAATTCGTTACTCATCATTTTTTATGCCGTTAAGTTTAGAATTAGATTGTTCCGATAGTTAACAGGATATTACTATTCATAAACCGCTAAACTTAACGGTATTGCTCATCATAACTTATTTCTAATTTCGGTTAGTGGCAATACTATTATATATTGCTGTTTGCTTAACCAGTCATAATATTGCTTACTCTTTCTGCCGCTGATTATGGCTTTTAATTGTTTAACAGTTTTTCTAAAGCTAATAGATATTTACCGGAGCAGAAAAAGAGGCGCTGCAGTAGTACCTGAAGCACCAAGTAAACTTACTAATTTAATTTACCATTTACAATACCCAGCAGCGATGGATTTTCACAAAAATTATTTTAATAGGGTTGGCTTAAACTATAAGGACGAGTAAATGTTAAAATATATTTTAAAGTTTGCCCAGCATAACTTTTTATAAAAAATTATCAACCATTATCAATTAATTTTAATGTTCAGTTAATAAAGCTATTTATGGAAACAGATTTTTTAGTGATTGGAAGTGGCATTGCCGGGTTAACGTATGCATTGAAAGTGGCAGAGGCTTGTCCGGATAAAACTATTACCATACTTACCAAAACCCAAAGTGATGAGACCAATACAAAATACGCCCAGGGCGGTATTGCGGGCGTGATGGATTTTGATAAAGATAGTTTTGAGAAACATGTTGAGGATACGCTGATAGCAGGTGACGGGCTTTGCGACAAATCAGTAGTAAAAATTGTAGTGAATGAAGGCGTAGAAAGGATAAAGGAATTGATAGAGTGGGGTGCCAATTTTGATAAAGATAAAGATGGCGATTATGCATTGGGCAAAGAAGGCGGGCATAGCGAATTTAGGATTTTGCACCACAAAGATGTTACCGGCAAAGAAATGGAAAGGGCTTTGCTGGAAGCTATAAAGGATAAGCCAAACATAAAACTTATTAGCCATTGCTTTGTGCTGGATGTTATTACGCAGCATCACCTTGGCTACCTAGTAACAAAATCTACTCAGGATGTTGAATGCTTTGGCGTGTATGTGCTAAACCTCAGTACTAATAAAATAGAAAAAATAATTGCAAAAATAACCTTGTTGGCAACTGGCGGCAACGGACAGGTTTACCGTACCACCACTAACCCGGCCATTGCAACCGGCGATGGTGTGGCAATGGTTTACAGGGCAAAAGGAAGGATAGAAAATATGGAATTTATCCAATTTCACCCAACAGCTTTGTATGAGCCGGGCGTACGTGGGCACAATTTTTTAATAACCGAGGCGGTGCGTGGCGATGGTGGTATTTTGCGTAACCAAAGCGGCGAAGCTTTTATGGAACGGTACGATAAACGGAAAGACCTGGCTCCACGGGATATTGTTGCCAGGGCGATAGATAATGAAATGAAGATAAATGGCACAGAGCATGTTTATTTAGACTGCCGCCATTTTACAAAGGAGAAATTTACAGCTCACTTTCCTAATATTTACGATAAATGTAGTAGTATTGGTATCGATATTACAAAAGATATGATACCTGTTTCGCCGGCGGCACATTACAGTTGCGGCGGTGTAAAAACAGATGAGCAGGCACGCACCTCTATTACCAACTTATATGCCGCAGGCGAGTGTGCCTGTACGGGCTTGCATGGCGCTAACCGCCTTGCCAGCAACAGTTTGCTGGAGGCAATGGTATTTGCACACAGGGGGTATGCAGATGCTGTTAAAAAGATAAATGGCCTTAGCTACCAGCAAGGCATACCCGATTGGAAAGCTGATGGCACCAATGCACCCAAAGAAATGATTTTAATTACGCAGAGCCTTAAAGAAATGAAATTGCTGATGAGCGATTATGTAGGCATTGTGCGTAATAACGACCGTTTGGGCAGGGCTAACCGCAGGCTGGATTTGTTGCATGAGGAAACAGAAGCCTTATACGAAAAAACTGCTGTTTCACCTCAATTATGTGAGTTGCGCAATATGATAACGGTAGCTTACCTAATTGTTAAATGTGCTGAGTTCCGGCACGAAAGCAGGGGGCTACATTTTAATACTGACTACCCCGAAAAAAGTGAACGGGCGCAGAATATAATTTTATAAATACAACCTTTATACTGCTTATCAACATTAGTAAGCAATCCAAATTAACGCCCTCATTATCATTTAATTAAATTATCAATTATCCATTCATAATAACGTCTATTACCTTTTAGTAAATTTTCAGTTATCAATCACTATGTATTATATCGTTTACGGTTTTTTTTATTTGGTTTCTTTGCTGCCTTTTCCGGTAATGTATTTCATTAGCAGTAGCATTGCTTTTTTTATGCACCGTATTTTTGGGTATCGTAAGGCAGTAGTTATGGGTAACATAGCCATCGCTTTTCCTGAAAAATCGCTGGCAGAGCGAAACGCAATTGCAAAGCAGTTTTATATAAATTTTACAGATACTTTTATGGAAATGCTAAAGGCATTATCTATGAGCGATGAGGAGTTCGACAGGCGCGGGCACCCCGTAAATTTTGAAGCCATCAATAAAGTAATTGGCGCAGGAAGAAATATTTACCTGGTTGGAGGTCATCTTTTTAATTGGGAATATGCTAACCTGGTATTGAGCCGGCATGTAGATATTGCACCAGTAGGCGTTTACGGAAGAATAGAAAATAAAGCATTCGATAAGCTTTTTTTAAAATTACGTTCAAGGTTTGGCACCCGGCTTATTGAATCAAAAGATTTTAAAGGGCTAGTGGGTGAAATTACTAAAACTCAGTACTGCATGTTTTTATTGGCAGACCAAAACCCACACCCTAACAATGCTGTTTGGATGAACTTTTTTGGAAGGCCTGCGCCGTTTATTCCCGGCCCGCACAAAGCAGCTATTAAAAATAGTGCAGCTCTAGTATTTATAAATTTTATAAAAGTTAAAAGAGGGCATTATAACTTTAACGCAGAAATAATAATTGATAATGCGGCTAATTATTCTGTTGAAGAATTAATAAAAAAATACCGCGATTTTATTGAAGGCATTGTTCGCCGTCAACCCGATAACTACTTATGGAGCCATAGAAGGTGGAAATACGATTTTAAAGAATTCGAGAAGACTGGTGCCGTTTTGGCAAAAACAATTAATTGAGAGGCGCCTGTATGCTTCCCCAATTTTCGCCACGTTTTATCCTGAATATTTGCGTGTCCGTAATTTTAAATAGCTTAACCAATTGCTTTATCGGTTTGCCTTGGTTTAGCAATTTTTTAAGCAGCATTACTTTGGTTATACTTAATTTAGCAACTCTTGTATTTTCAGGAGCCCTTTTTCTTTCCGATTTTTCTTTTATTACAAATGGGCTTTTTTGTTGATGGGCATAGTTTTCTTCTGGAGTCATCCATTTAAGGTTGCTAGCCTTGTTATTTAGTTTATCATAATCTTTATGGCCAACAAGGGTCTGTTGTTCTGTAGAAAGGCTTAAAAAGTAAGTTGCTACAAGCCTATGTATAAGAGAATGATAATTAATAGTCCTTTTTTTTGCTGCATCCAAAAACTTTTTTGAGACAATTTTTTTAGAATCAGCAAGTAATTTTTCAGCCTCGGCAATTGTTATTTTTTTTTCGTCATTTTTTTTCAACTGCTTAATATCCTTCGCCAAAGTAAATACACCCTGCTGTAAGGAATGCAATTTTTTATATGACGCTTCATTTTTTGCCTTGAAGAATTTTAATCTTATAATTTCATACCCATTTATAAGCGATGGGTGTAGGATTTTGCCATCCGATGTTTTATTAAAGCTTCGTACCCTCCCTAGGTTGGAGACTTCAATACGGTTTGCATTTACATGTTCAAAACTAAACACAACTGGTTTCCATTTCTCACCAAAAAAATTAGTAGATACATGGTTTTTAATCATAAAAATTCATTTAACGGTAATACAAAATAGTTATGTTGCGCAGGTGAGCCTTTTTGAGTTATCTGCATTTTTAGCTTTGCAACATTTACTTAATTAGGCAACATCAATAATAGTGCCTTTTTTAATTTAATACACTAGCGTCTTTTTCAACTTTAATTGTCTTTTCTTCTTTAATTTTTGCCCATCCTCCTGCAATGTTCCTAATGTTATGCAGCCCTTGTTTTTTTAATAAGGAACAAGCAATAACGCTTCTGTAACCTCCGCCGCAATGCAGGTACAAGTTTTGGTTTTCTTCAAAACTGGCTATCAGGGCAACATCTGTCATATCTGCCAGCGGCATATTAATGGCTGTTTTTACATGACCATCTGCAAATTCAATTTCTTTCCTCACATCTACTACCTGTAAATTTTGGTCAAAAGGTATATCCATAGCTAATTCATCAGCCTCAACGTTAATTATCAGGTCAACTTTTTCTCCTGCATTTTTCCATGCCTCAAAACCACCAGCCAGGTAACCTTCAAATTTTGAAAAACCAACACGGGCCAAACGAATTATAGTTTCTTCTTCTTGCCCTGTTTCTGTTATTAGTAATAATGGCTTTGTAAAAGGCAAAAGGCTGCCTGCCCATTCTGCAAACCTGCCTTCTAAACCAATAAAAATACTACCAGCTATAAAGCCTTCTGTAAAAATCGAAGCGTGCCTTGTGTCTACTGCAATTACATCTCCTAACAATTTATTTTTAAAATCAACTACATTTAGAGGGGTTAAGCCTTTATTTTTTATTTCTTCAAGGCTGTCATAACCTTCTTTATTTATTTGGGCATTTACCGAAAAATACCTGGGCGCATCTTCAAGCCCTTTAGTTAACGCAGCAATAAATGTATCTTTTGTTTGCGGCTGTAAAGCATAGTTATTTTGTTTTTCTTCACCAATAGTGCTAAAAGATTCTGGGCCTAAATTTTTGCCACAACTGCTACCGGCGCCATGTGCAGGGTAAACAAGCACATCATCTGCCAGCGGCAATATTTTTTGTTGTATAGTATCATACATAATGCCAGCAAGCTGCTCTTTAGCCATATTTCCGCTGCTTAAATCAGGGCGGCCAACATCTCCTACAAATAAAGTATCGCCGGTAAAAATAGCAGTGTCCTTTCCGTTTTTATCCCTTAGCAAATAACAAGTACTTTCTATAGTGTGGCCCGGAGTGTGTAATACTTTAAAAGAAATATTGCCTATAACAAAAATTTCCCCATCTGTGGCAATATGCACTGGCAAATTTGTAATTGTTTGTGGGCCGAAAATAATAGGGGCGCCTGTCTTCTTACTAAGGTCTAGGTGACCGCTTACAAAATCTGCATGAAAATGTGTTTCAAAAATATATTTAATAATACTGTTCCTTGCTTTGGCTAGTTGGATGTATACATCAATATCCCTCAAAGGGTCTATTACTATTGCTTCTCCGTTGCTTTCAATATAATAAGCGGCTTCGCTAATACAATCTGTATATAATTGTTTAATGTACATAAAAACGTAATTGATAATTAAAAGCTTGGGGCAACAATGCAAATATAGATTTGCCGGTAGCTGGTAGTTGCTTACAGATGTAACAATACTTTTGATTTATTGTTGGTGTAAAGATAAAAAAGCAAAAAGCGGATGTTTTTTATAACATCCGCTTTTAAATGATAACTTTTTATGTCAAGCTACTAATTCATTTACCAGTACACTTATTTCATCAATCCTCTTATGGTTAATGATGTAGAAAATAAATTTTCCATCACGTTGTGTGCTTACAACTCCTGCTTTTCGTAAAATAGCCAAATGCTGTGAAGCAACAGATTGCTCTAGCCTTAAACGGACGTAAATTTCTGTCACGGTAATTTTCTTTTCCTCTTCAATGAGTTTAAGTAATTGCTGACGCAATTTGTGATTAAGTGCGCGTAAAATTAGTGCTGCTTTTTTTACGCTGTAATAATCAATTTTAATGGTAACACCCACATTTTGTAACGCAGCTAGTGGCTCTAATTGAGCGGTTGTTTCATTTGTCATAGAAATTAAATTTATTAGTGTATTAAATCGACATAAAGATACAATCAAATTAATATTTGTTTTTATACTAATTAGATTTGTGGACGGATTACTACAGCGCATTAGAATAACGCCTCTAAAATGTTGTAGTATAAAATTCTTTAATATACAAAGGTTCGATGTACGCTATATTAGAAAAATCAGTGTTATGAAATTTTATAAATGACAACGCACTGGTATACAATGAATTGCTATTGATTAAAAAGAAATAAGCGTTTTTATTATAACATATCTTTTTCCACTTAAAACTCCCGTTGCCAAAAAACAAAATCTTTCGGTTTAACATTTCTTTAACGCAAAAATTGTCATTTATCACTTTTGCGCATGGCGGAACAACAATAGTATGATTTAAATCATATAATGCCATAAATACTTCCATGCGCCTGGCATCTATCATTGGGCAAAACAAAGTATCCATAACATCTATATTGCTGCCATATTCCTTGATAGCCTGGTAAGCCATTGTTTCTAACGTGCCAATAGTAATTAGTGGCTTATTAAGCGCATAGCATAAACCTTTTGCACTAGCCATGCCAACCCTTAGCCCGGTATAACTTCCGGGCCCTGCTACTACAGCAACAGCATCTAATTCATTTAAACTAATGCCCGAGTTTTTAGCAATAGATTGTATGGCGGATTGTAAAAATGAGCCATGGTCTTTTTGGGTAGTACTAACGGCTTCCCCTAAAACCTTGCCATCTCTTGCAATACTTATTATTGCGGTTTCTAATGCAGTATCGATATTCAATATTAGGCTCATTATTAATTTATTTAGAAGATATGCTGTCAATACACCTTATTTATTTTATTTACACCTCTTAATTTTTTCAATACCTAGTTATGGCCTTAGGCAAATAATATGGTATAGCATTGTGTAAATTTTTACAAAAATAGGTGGTTGAGAAAAGATATATTTGCAATTCTTAAAGAAAATCATGACCAAACAAATCATTAATACAACCAACGCACCCGCTCCTATAGGCCCTTACAACCAGGCAATTAAAGCTGGTAACTTATTATTTGTATCTGGCCAGGTGGCCATAAAGCCCGGCACCAACGACCTTGCCAATGCAGATATTATTGAAGAAACCCACCAGGTGCTGCAAAACTTAAAAACCATACTGGCAGAGGCTGGGATGGATTTTAGCAATATTGTAAAAACAAGCATTTTTTTAAGCGATATGGATCTATTTAGCCAGGTAAATGAAATTTATGCCAAATATTTTGATGGCGATTTTCCTGCCAGGGAAACAATAGCTGTAAAAGGGTTGCCAAAAAACGCCAATGTAGAAATAAGCGTTATCGCTGCAGATTAATCTTAACTAATTGCCGGGTAAACCATAATTAATATAAGTTGTAATGCATTAAATGCATTGCAGGCAAATACTGTATAATATACTTTGTGTGCCCACTTCATTTTGCTTTTTTATGTATATTAATCAGCTACAATTAGCAGCATTCAACAATGTAATGCAAACCTAACCTACAAACATTAATTGAAAATTTATAATGGATAGTATAAAACCACTTGTAATAATTACCGCAAAAACCCATGATGTAATGATGGCGGCATTGCTGCAAAAAGGGTATGAAGTTATGTACCTGCCGGAGATTAATTACGAGGAACTTACCGCATCAATTAATAATGTAGAAGGTTTAATAGTAACTACCCGTCTAAAAATAGACCAGCCGATGTTGGAAAAGGCACCTAATTTAAAATGGATCGGCCGTTTAGGAAGTGGCATGGAACTGATTGATGTGCCTTATGCAGAAAGCAAAGGCATAAAATGCGTTAGCAGCCCAGAGGGTAACCGTAACGCAGTAGCAGAACATGTAATGGGACTGCTACTTAATTTAACCAACAAAATTACCAGCAGTTTTGAGGAAATAAAAAATGGCAAATGGATAAGGGATGCCAACCGAGGTATGGAAATAAGCGAAAAAACAGTCGGTATTATTGGCTTTGGCAATACCGGCATGGCATTAGCTCATTTACTAGCGGCATTTAATGTTACCGTTTTAGTGTACGATAAATATAAGTTCGATTTTGGAAGCGGATATATTAAAGAGGCAAGCCTTGAACAAATTTGCCGGTATGCAAATGTTATTAGTTTTCATGTACCCTTAACAAGAGAAACAAAACACATGGCAAATGAGGCATTTTTTAATTCGCTTACCGAAAAGCCATATTTTATTAATGCATGCAGAGGCAAAGTAACAGATACCGAAGCTTTGATTAATGCCTTAAAACAACATAAAATAGCTGGCGCTGCGCTTGATGTATTAGAAAATGAAAAGCTTTCAACATTTACGAATAAAGAAAAACAACAGCTTAATTTTTTATCGGCGCAGCCAAACGTAATACTTACCCCACACATTGCCGGTTACAGCCACCAAGCTTTTTATAAAATGAGCACCGTGATTTTACAAAAGCTGGGTATTTAATAAATTGTTTATCTTTGTATATATGTGCAACGCTCTGGATTAAACCTGGAGCGTTGTATTTTTTTCTATTTACTCTAAAAAAGAAGTGTTATGAGCGGAATGAATTATGTTAAACAAGAAACCTTCGAGCAAATGAAACAAGAGCTGCACCATATGAAAAAAGTGGAAAGACCAGCCGCCAGTAAAGCCATTGCTGAAGCTCGTGAAAAAGGCGATTTAAAAGAAAATGCGGAATACGATGCCGCCAAAGAAGCTCAAGGAATGTTAGAGGCTAAAATAAAATACCTGGAAGGCATTATTGCTACCGCACGTATTTTAGATGAAAATAATATTGACACCAGCAAAGTTTCGATCTTAACTAAAGTAACAGTAACTAATTTAGGTACTAAAAAAAAGGTGACTTACCAGATAGTTTCTGAAAAAGAAGCCGACCTTAAGCTTGGTAAAATATCTGTTACATCGCCTATTGGAAAAGGTTTGTTAGGCAAAGCTATTGGCGAAGTAGCAGAGGTAACAGTGCCAGTTGGATTATTAAAATTTAAAGTAGTAAATATTACCATTTAATAAAACATTATTATTTTTTACAAGCCCATTCAATTTTGAGTGGGTTTTTTGTTTGTATTTTTATAAAAAAATAATTGCCATGACCATTTTTTCAAAAATAATTAACGGCGAAATACCTTGTTATAAAATTGCTGAAAATGAAAAATTCTTCGCATTCCTCGATATTTCCCCCTTGGTTAAAGGCCATGTGCTGATAGTGCCAAAAATTGAGGTTGATAAGTTTTTTGATTTACCCGATGACCATCTAAGTGCATTATTACAATTTGTAAAACCCATAGCGCATGCTATAGAAAAATCTTTTAATTGCAACCGTTGCGGCATAAGCGTAATTGGGCTGGAAGTACCGCATGCGCACCTTCACCTGGCGCCTATCAATTCAGCAAACGACTTAAATTTTACCCACAATAAATTAATGCTGTCGCCAGAAGAAATGAAAGAAATACAGCAAAAAATAATTGCAAATATTTGATTGGCGAAAAATTTTTACTATGGATTCGCAGGTTATTTTTTAAACTTTTCGTACTTGCTGCCAATTGCTAATTCTGTCAGTTATACTTTTTAATCTGCGAATTTGCGGCAAAACTTATTTCTTCAGCCGCCCGGGGTTTTTAGTTAAAAAATCATCCCAGCCATTTACTTTTTTTCCACTGGCAGGCAACAAAGTATTTTCCTGAAAGTGATGGCATACCGCAACTGCCAACGCATCCGAAGCATCTAAGGATTGTGGCATGTCTGTAAAATTCAGCAACCGCTGCAGCATTTTTAAAACCTGTTCCTTACTGGCATTGCCGTTACCAGTTATAGATTGTTTTATTTTTTTTGGCGAATACTCGGTAACATCAAGCCCATGGCGCATGGCAGCAGCAATAGCAACGCCTTGCGCACGCCCAAGCTTTAGCATGCTTTGCACATTCTTGCCAAAAAAAGGGGCTTCAATGGCAAATATATCTGGCTTGTATTTTATAATAAGCCCGCTTACGGTATTATAGATCAGTTGCAGTTTTTTATAAGGGTCATCTACTTTGCCCGGCCTTAAAGTGCCCATATCTACAATGGTAAAAACGCTTCCCGTTATTTTTATCAAGCCATAGCCCATTGCCACAGTGCCGGGGTCTATGCCTAAAATTATGGTCGATTTCTTTTGCAATACCGCTGCTTATTTTTTTGATTGGTTGATTAATGGATATTTAAACTATACTTGTGCAAGCAAAGCTGCGTTAATGAAATAAAATTTAATTTTCCACTCCTTGCCAGCAATAAATAAATCGGATACACATCTTAATGAACGTGCCTGTAGCAAAGTAACGAAAACATACGCTCACTTAAGAAGATAGCGGCAAATAACAAATGACCCTTTGAACAAAAACATCAAAATATTATTCAATTATTTTTTAGGCCCCCTGCTGTTTATTATATTATCATTCAGCCTTTATAAGCAAATAATAAATAAGCCAAACCTAGGGATACAATGGCAGCAAATAAAAAATAGCTATACCAATTATAAGTTATGGCTCGTCGTTTTTTTAATGGTTGTCAACTGGGGTATAGAGGCTACAAAATGGCAACTGCTTGTAAGCCATGTCCAACGTTTTTCTTTTACCCGTGCTTTTAAATCTGTATTATCTGGTTGTAGTATCACCATGCTAACGCCTAACCGTGTTGGGGAGTATGGCGGGCGTATTTTGTATGTAGCCGCAAGTAACCGCATAAAAGCAATATCACTTACCATTGTAGGCAGTATCAGCCAATTGCTCGTTACTATGGTAATGGGCTGCTTCGGTTTATTTATTTTAAGATACATTTCACATTATAACCACGCCGCATTTAGCGTTTTACCGCAATTTTGGCAAACCGTCATCACGTCTCTTAGCGTAAGTCTTACAGTAATACTATTGTTGTTTTATCTGCGTTTAGGCTGGTTAGTGAGGGTAATGGAAAAAGTGCCCACGTTACATAAAATAGTACGCCACATCAGTGTGCTAGATGAATTTAACAACCGGCAGCTGTTACAGGTATTATCATTATCTTTTATACGCTATTTTGTATTTGTTTCGCAATATGTGCTGCTTTTGCAGATAATGGAAGTTAATATACCAGCAGGTCTTTGTTTTTGCCTGATGACTGTTTTTTATTTAGTTATGGCAGTGGCGCCAACTTTTGGTTTTATAGATTTACCGGTAAGGTTAACCGCAAGTTGGTCTATACTTAAATTATATACCATAAACGAAGTTGGTGTTGGTGCTGCCACATTAGGCATATGGCTCATAAACCTGGTGGTACCAGCTATAATTGGTAGTTTGTTAATTTTAAGCATCAAAATCGTCAAAGAAAAATGAAAGGAATTTTTAAAGCAGTTTTTTTACTCGCCGGTTTTTCTGCCTTTGCCCAAGCTGGCCCCGGCAATGATTTTTGTGGAATTAAAAATACTTCTTTTCAAGCGGGTGAAGTGGTTACCATGAAAGTTTTTTACAATACCCTCGGCATATACGTTGGTGCCGGCGAAGCTACTTTTACAACGGCCCTGGAAAGGTTCAATGGCAAAACAACTTACCATTGCATAGGCGAAGGCAAAAGTTATTCTTTCTTCGACAAGTTTTTTAAAGTTCGCGACAAGTACGAAACCTATATTGATACCGCCACCATGCTTCCTATGAAATTTATACGCAATGTAGATGAGGGCGGGTACAAAATTTATAACAACGTAAGCTTTAACCAAAATAATGGCACGGCCGTAAGCACTATGGGCGTTTTTAAAACAAGCAAATGCATACAAGATGTGGTAAGCGCCATGTACTACGCCCGCAATATTAATTTTGATAAATATAAGCCAGGCGATAAGATACCTTTCGATATGTTTTTAGATGATGAGGTTTATCACCTGTACCTGCGCTACCTCGGCAAAGAAACCGTAAAGACACAATACGGAAAGTTTAGGGCCATAAAGTTTAAGCCCTTGCTTATAAAAGGTACCATTTTTACCGGCGGCGAAAAATTAACCGCATGGATAAGCGACGACCCAAACCATTTGGTGCTAAGGGTAGAAAGCCCCATTAGCGTAGGTAATATTAAAGTAGATATGTTCGGTTATAAAAACCTGCGTTACCCACTAACGTCTTTGCTCAGTGTAAAAGGAATATAAAATAACAGTAACTTTTTTAGTAAATATTATGGCATTTCCTAAGCCGCGGCGGCAAGGGGGCGGGCTATGCACTTCCATCTTTTTTGCGGGCGGCCCGACAAAAAAAGGATTTCCGTTCCTATACTTCACGCACCATTCAAAGCGTATGCTTTCATCAATTAACAATCAAATCGCTTAGCTTAAAAACCTCTTTTACACGGATGCCTTTTTCAGTTTGTTGCAGTGTACAACATTCATTAAAAGGGTCGTGTTCCAAAAATAAAATGTAATTATGCTGCAGCGCTTCTGCTAAAAATATTTTCTTCTCCTTCAAAGTGGTCAGCGGAAACATATCGTATCCCATCACATAAGGCAAAGGCAAATGCGCAACGGATGGTAGTAAGTCAGCCATATAAATAATTGTTTTGCCATTGTAATTTATCACCGGTAACATCATGGAACTTGTATGCCCATTGGCAACAATAAAAGAAACGTTTTTTGTAAACGGCGACTTGTAAACCAAAGCGCCACCCTCCGCCTTATCGATAGCTGGTTGTGCATCCACATCAATAAACCTTAACTGCCCGCTTTCTTGCATTGGCAAAATATTCTCTTTTAAAAAACTTGCCTTTTCCCTATCGTTAGGCTGTATTGCCCATTGCCAGTGAGTTTCATTGCTCCAGTAAGTAGCATTTTTAAAAGCGGGCACAAGTTTATTATCTTCCTTAACAATAGCGCCACCACAATGGTCAAAATGTAAATGCGTTAAAAACACGTCGGTAATATTATCTTTTGTAAAGCCATGTTCAGCTAAAGATTTATCCAGCGTATCATCGCCATATAAATAATAATGGCTAAAAAATTTTGCATCCTGTTTATCGCCCATGCCGGTATCTACTAAAATTAGCCTGCCTTCATCTTCTATTAATAAACACCGCAAAGCCCAGCTGCACATATTATTTTCATCCGCAGGGTTAAGCTTGTGCCATATAGTTTTTGGCACTACGCCAAACATAGCACCGCCATCTAATTTAAAATAACCCGCATTAAGGGAGTATAATTTCATAATAAAATATTTTATGCCCTCATCTCTTTTAAACAATAAGGATTTAGCAGTTCATTTGCAAATGCAGCCTTTATTTTTTCTTTTTTATCAAGAAAAAAAGACAAGTAGGGCCTTACATAAATATGCAATGCGTTTACAAACAAACTCATCAATCCTATAAAATACCCACTTGAACAGCAGCAGTCTTTTTAAGCTTTACAGCAGTTGCCAACAGCCAGAAAAAGCCAATCACAAAAAATACTACCAGCGATAAAATAGAATTTCTTATGCTGCTGATGCCTTCTATAAAGCCAAACGTAAACAACCCAATAACGATGGCCAGCTTTTCGGTAACATCATAAAAACTAAAAAACGAAGCCGTATCTTTTGTAGGTGGCATAAACTTGCTATAAGTAGAGCGGCTAAGCGATTGTATGCCCCCCATCACTAAGCCAACCAGCGACGCGATGATGTAAAAATGTATTTCCGTGGTTATAAAGTAACCCGCAATGCAAGTGCCTATCCATAACAAAACTGTAAAAAGTAATACGTTTACATTGCCAAATTTAGCTGATAGCTTCGACATGCCAATTGCCCCAACAATAGCCACCAGCTGAATTAAAACGGCGGTAATGATTAGTTTTTGATCAGGCAATTTTAATTCTTTAATGCCAAAATCAATGGCCACTAGCATTACAGTTTGTACACCCATGCTGTAAAAGAAAAATGCAGTTAGGTATCTTTTTAAAACAGGCATGTGCTTTAACTGGTTCCATACAATTTTTAATTCTTTAAAGCCGTTGGTCAGTACATTTCTTTTTTCTTTACGCTCAGCGCTATTATTTGGCAAGGCATTAAATGTTATTTGGGCAAAAGCTACCCACCAAACACCCACTAATAAAAAGGTAAGTTTTAATGGCAAAGGGTTATCAGGCATTAATATAACTAAGCCAAAACCAACCATCTGCATCAGCACGCTGCCAATATACCCATACGTATACCCTTTGGCGCTAATCCTGTCCTGGTCTTCTTCTGCGGCAATTTCTGGCAGGTAAGAGTTATAAAAAACCTGGCTGCCATAAAAGCCAATGCCGGCAAACATAAAGCACATCAGCCCAAGCGTTACATGGGCTTTATCAAAAAAATACATAAGGGAACAACTGGCTGCGCCGAGGTAGCAAAAAAAGCGCATAAAGTTTTTTTTATTGCCCCTGTAGTCCGCCATGGACGAGAGTATGGGCGAAAGTAATGCGATCACCAAAAAGCCAAATGCCAGCACATAATCTTTAAGCTCCGTATTTACAAAGTGGCGCCCCAAAAAAGTAACTCCATCCGGAAAGTTTTTAAGGCTGGTGATAGCTGCATAATACGCAGGAAAAAAGGTAGTAGTAATTACTAGGTTGTACACCGAGTTGGCCCAATCGTACATGGCCCAGCCGGTAATAACTTTTTTGGGAGCAGTCTGCATTAAAAAATAGTTGAGCAATTAAATGAAGGATTGCCCCTTTTCCCTGAAGGGGTAATAATGCACAAAAATTGATTGTTCTCCATTGCCGTCAAGTTAAGATATATCTTTTTTTTACCTTTACCAGTATCCTTTTCAAAGGGAAAGAAAAGGGCTCAACTTAACTGCATCGGATGGTTACCTATTATTGTACAATACCTCTCCAAATAAGGAACAACATTGTTAGTCCCGCAATAATACGGTAAACGCCCCACATGCGGAAACCATATTTTTTAAGAAGCCCGATAAAGAATTTGATTGCTATAACAGCCACTATAAAAGCAACGATGCTGCCGATCAATAGTATACTCAGGTTATCTTTTGCAATTACTTCCGGGTTGTCTTTATAGGTATCCCAAAAACTTTTTGCAGATGCGGCCAGCATAGTAGGTACTGCAAGAAAAAACGAAAATTCTGCAGCTGCACTACGGGTTAATTTCTGGCTCATACCGGTAACGATGGTGGCGGCGCTTCTGCTAAGACCAGGAAATAGGATAGATAAAACCTGCCCGCAGCCGATGATGAATGCCGTTTTATAGCTCACTTTAGCTTCAGAATCAATAATAGCTTTATTAAACATTTTATCAACAAACAAAAGTAAAATTCCACCTGCAACCATTACACAGGCAATAAAAGTAAGGTTGCCTAAAGCTGCTTCAATATGTTTCTTTAAAAAAAAACCGCCTATTAATGCAGGAATAACTGCTATTATAAGTTTTATATAAAAGTTAATGCGTGCAAAATCGAAAAATTTTTTCCAGTAAAGTAGTACCACCGCTAATATTGCCGCTAGTTGTATTACTACTTCATACATCACAACAAATGGCGTATCGGTAACGCCCAGCAGGGGGTGTACAAACTTCATGTGTGCGGTAGAAGAGATGGGCAAAAATTCTGTAAGCCCTTCTACAATGGCAATAACGATGGCCTGAAAAGTATCCATAAATTATTTTAGGGGGTTAAGTTAGTTAGTTAGTTTGTAGGCTATTATTTTAGTGCAGCCAGCTTATGAAAAATGCGACATAAAAACATCGCATGGTAAAATTATGTTGTACTACCTAAATCAGTAGCAACAACGCTGTATTTCTTAATACTCAATTCTTAGTACTAAATACCCTTAACAGTATTTTCTTCCCTTGGCTTTTTCATAATTGCAAAAATCTCAATTATAAAACCAGCCATAATTAAAAAAGGCGCCAGTGTAATCCGTGTAAAACTATAAATTTCTGCGTCGTTAAATTTTGTTGGGTCAGGGCTTTTGCCGCCGGCCATTACAAAAAATCCGATAGACATTACCACCAGCCCAATCAGCATCCAGGTATAATTAAGTTTGCCAAATAAAGGGTTCGGTACGTTTTGTTTTTTATTAGTAATCATTTATAATTAATTTATATAGACTGCAAATAAAAGGAATATTATTTAATAAAGCGTTGCGGCCAAGTTAATATAAGTCATCCAGCCTCATTTTTAGGTATTTTAGTACGGCGCGGTAAGTGCTTGCCAGCGTCATAGTAATGCCTAAAATAATAATTATCAAAAATAAGGTAAGCATGCTTTCGTTATCATGCAGTAATTTAAAATCGGGCACAAGGCTCTCCATTAAAAGGATGGTACCCCAAATTGCAACTATTGCTAAGCCCGAAGCAATAAGCCCGTTGATAACCGCTCTTGTAGTTATTGGCTTGGCAATAAAACCCCTTGTAGCACCCACCATCTGCATAGTTTTTATTAAAAAACGGTTGCTGTACATGGCAAGCCGGATGGTATTATCAATAGAAAAAATAACCAGTATAGTGAGTATGATAGCGCCTATTAAAAAAATGATAGCACCAGTTTTTACATAGCCACTAATCTTGCTAACTGTTTCGGTTGGAAATTGAAATTCTTTGATCACTCCCGGAAAAGTATTTTGCAAATTTTCTGATAATAAGTTCAGGCTATCTTTTTCAACATGGTCGGCTTTAATATAAAAATCAATGCTTTCAGGTAATGGATTATAATCAAGCAATTTTTTCCAGGTGCTATCATTATCCTTGTTCCACTCGGTCGCTGCCATTTCTTTGGTGATGTGCTTAACATTCCGTGCGTAAGGGATGGCGGCAATATAATCCTTCAGGCTATCCACCTTCTTTTTTCCCGCATCCGGGTAAAGGAAAGTATGTACCTGGATATTCTCTTTAAAGTAATCGCCGCTTTTACGTAGGTTTAGGGAAAACCAGCCTACAATGCCAAATAAAAACAACACTAAAGCAACTCCAATTATGGCGTAAGCATATGTTGGCTGCCCACGTTTACTACTTGCTTTTCCGAATTGAGCCATATTTTTTTTATTATTTGATGGTTAGTAGTTTTTAATTTTATATCCCTTGTGGGCAGGCAGGCAAAAATAAAGTATTTTACCTTGTTTACTGTACTTTTGCCCACTACAAAACGATTGCTTGTCAAATATATTTTTATTGATGCATACTATGTTGTTGAAGGGTGGGTAAAATAACTTTTCTTTCACAAAAGCCTTCCTGCCTTCCGAAGGAGGGTTCCTGACTCTGGCGGTTGTGAAAGCTCTTCAAATTGGCATACGCTAAGAACCTTCCTTTGGAAGGCAGGGAGGCTTAACAGGGTGCAACAATAAAACGTATAAGCCGTTGAATGAGGAAGTACCAAATAGATATAAAGTAAAAGAGTGCTATGCCTAAGAAGCTTCACAAAGCTGCTGTATTGGGCCGGACCAAAAATAAAAACTACCTTTTAAAAGGTAAAATAAATAAGCATAAATGGAATACAAGTTTAACGAAATCGAGAAAAAGTGGCAGGAAAAGTGGAAGGCCGACAAAGCATATAAAGTAAGTAACGATTCGTTAAAACCAAAGTACTATGTGCTGGATATGTTTCCGTACCCTAGTGGTGCTGGCTTGCATGTTGGGCACCCGCTGGGCTATATTGCAAGCGATATCTACAGCCGTTATAAAAGGCTGAAAGGCTTTAACGTACTGCATCCTATGGGGTTTGACAGCTTTGGTTTGCCAGCGGAGCAATATGCTATTGAAACCGGGCAGCACCCCGCAGAAACTACTAAAAACAACATTGCCACATTTAAGGCGCAGCTTGATAAAATCGGTTTTTGCTACGATTGGGACAGGGAAGTAAAAACCAGTAACCCTAACTACTACCGTTGGACGCAGTTTATATTCTTACAGATTTTTGATAGCTGGTACAACAGGGTTACCAACAAGGCACAACGCATTGCTACGCTCACCGATATATTTTCTTTGGAAGGTAATAAAAACCATGTTTGTCCGGGTGATAAAACAATTGTTTTTACACCCGATCAATGGAATGCTTTTAATGATAAAGAAGAGCAGGAAATATTAATGGCATACCGCTTAACTTTTTGTGCCTACGGCGAAGTAAACTGGTGCGAAGCTTTGGGCACCGTACTGGCAAACGACGAAATAGTAAACGGTGTAAGCGAACGTGGAGGCTACCCGGTAGTAAAAAAGAAAATGCGCCAATGGTATTTGAGGATAACCGAGTATGCAGACCGCCTGCTAAGTGGCTTAGATACAGTAGATTTTAGTGATGCCATGAAAGAGATGCAAAAGAACTGGATCGGGAAAAGCCAGGGTGCGGAAATGGCGTTTAAAATAGATGGTTCTACCTTTGATGTAAGCGTTTACACTACAAGGCCAGATACTATTTTTGGCGTTGATTTTTTGGTGCTGGCACCAGAGCATGAACTGGTAGCGCACATAACATCTGCGGAGCAAAAAAACGAAATAGAAAAATATTTAACCTATGTAAAAAGCCGTAGCGAACGGGAAAGGCTTAGCGAAGTAAAACAAATTACCGGCTGTTTTACAGGTGCTTACGCAATTAACCCATTTAACGCAAAGCTAATACCCATCTGGATTGCAGAGTATGTGCTTGCAGGCTACGGCACCGGTGCAATAATGGCGGTGCCTTGCGGCGACCAGCGTGATTTTGGTTTTGCAAAACATTTTAATATACCCATCACTAATATTATTGGCGATTATTTTAATGGGGAAGAAGCTAACCCAACCAAGGAAGCAACTTTACAAAACTCCGGTTTTTTAAATGGCTTGCTGATGAAAGATGCCATTGCCATTGCCAATAATAAAATTGAAGTATTAGGTTTGGGCAAAAGGCAAATTAATTACCGCATGCGGGATGCAGGCTTTAGCCGCCAAAGATACTGGGGCGAGCCATTCCCGATTATTTGGAGCGATGGTATTGCCATACCGTTGGATGCGGAAGAGCTGCCATTGGAATTGCCACATGTAGATAAATATGGACCAGGGCCGGAAGGTGAAGGGCCATTGGCGAATATTGAGGATTGGGTAAACCTCACCCCCAGCCCCTCTCCAGAGGAGCGGGAAGCGCAACCCTTCGAGGCAAGCGTGGCTGGTTACATTAATAGTACTTCCAGTGAATGGAATGCCACCATACCTTTTGCAAAGGATAACCGAAAAAACATTACTGAAGCCGAGGCTGTAATTTGGCATGAAGTAAGGAACAGGAAAATTGATGGTTTTAAATTTCGCAGGCAACATCTTATTGCTGGTTATATTCCTGATTTTGTTTGTCTGGATAAAAAATTAATTATTGAAATTGATGGTGGATACCATGAGCAAGAAGAACAAAAAAAGTTTGATGTGGCAAGGCAAAACTGGCTGGCAGCAAATGGCTTTGAAATGATTCGGTTTACAAATGAAGAAGTAGAAACTAATTTAAATAAAGTAGTACAGAAAATAGCAGATAAATTAAATCAAGAAAAAGTAATAATTGAAAGTGAAGTAAAACGTATTAATCCCGAAGGGTTACACTCCCCTCTCCCTTGGAGAGGGGTTGGGGGTGAGGTAAAAAGGGAAACCAGTACCATGCCTGGTTACGCCGGCAGTAGCTGGTATTTTCTACGCTACATGGACCCACATAATGCCGTAGAATTTTGCAACAGGAAAGCCAGCGATTATTGGGGGCAGGTTGATATCTACATCGGCGGCACCGAGCATGCGGTTGGGCATTTATTATACAGCCGTATGTGGACGAAGATTTTGTTTGACTTAGGATATATCGGACATGAGGAGCCTTTTAAGAAGTTGGTCAATCAGGGGATGATACAGGGGAGTTCGAGGTTTGTTTATTGGATAACATTTGACAATGTGGTTTGGTCTACAAACGCTATCATTCCAAGCATAAGTATATCTAATGGGAGGAGTACCTTAAATCCAGAATTGCAAAACAAAATTTCTGAAATATTGATAAATCATGATTTAAATAGTCCTTTAACATTTCAAATTAATCGTTCGCACGTCAACGTAAGTATTGTGGACGGAGTTGAGTTGGATGTAAATGAATACAGGAAGGGAATAAATAGAAATAGACCTACAAAAGATTATTTTATCATGGAAGATGGGGAAATAGTTTCTTTAGACGAAGAATATAAAGGCACTTCTAAATTTATATGTGATGTCGAAGTAGAAAAAATGTCCAAGTCTAAGCTAAACTCTGTAAACCCTGATGTATTAGTAAACAAATTTGGCGCCGATACCTTCCGCATGTACGAAATGTTCCTCGGTCCGGTAGAGCAAAGCAAGCCCTGGGATACCAAAGGCATTGAAGGCGTGCACCGTTTTTTACGTAAGCTTTGGCGCTTGTTTTTTGATGATATTAAAGGTAAAGTATGGAACGAAGAAAAAGCAACCGATGCGGAATTAAAGATTTTGCACCGCACCATTAAAAAGATAGAAGAAGATACCGAACGCTTTAGCTTTAACACTGCCGTAAGCACTTTTATGATTTGTGTAAACGAACTGGCTGATGTAAAGTGCCACAAAAAAGAAGTGCTGGAAAATGTATTGATATTATTAACGCCCTACGCCCCGCACATTGCAGAAGAGTTGTGGGATGCTTTAGGTAATAAAGGTGCTGTTTTAGATGCCGTGTACCCAAAATTCGATGGTAAATATTTGGTAGAGTTGTCGAAGGAATATCCCATCTCCATCAACGGTAAAGTGCGTGCCAGCATTAACATGGTGCTGGACTTACAGCAGGCAGAAGTAGAAAAGCTCATCCTGCAAAATGAAATTGTACAAAAATGGCTAGAAGGGAAAGACCCGAAGAAAATCATTTACGTAAAAAATAAAATGGTAAATATAGTGGTATAAGTTTTTAAGCCGGTTAGCCGGTAAGGCGTTGTAAAGAAAATAGTAGGACGCCTTACTGCCTTACCGGCAAAATTAATCTGCATCAAAACCTAAACAAAACCTGCTGCCTGCTGTTTTAAAATCTAAATTTATGCAATGGCTCAAGCAACAATACAACTAATTGACGCACTCCGGTTAACGGCAACTAATTTACGCAACGGCGCTTATCATAGCTGGGGGCATCATGGAGCTTGCAA